>NZ_JBAGJZ010000009.1:0-188054 GCF_037034285.1 Streptomyces tyrfis
CGGACGGCCCCCAGGCCCTGTCTTCACACCGCCGCCTGCCGAACGACGGCGGTGTGAAGGCAGGTCCTAGGCCGCGATCCAGTAGCGCGTGAGGTGCCGCTTGGCGTCGCGGTAGGCGGAACGCGCGTGCACCATACGCTGGTTGTCCCAGACGAGGACCGAGTCCTCCGGTATGAGCACGGAGACCTTCTCCTGCCGGAAGAACTCCTCGGCCTGCTCGGCGAGATGGACGCCGAAGCTCCCGAGGGGCAGTTCGGAGGCGTCGACCGAGGCGTCGACCGGCGGGTCGTACTGGCCGGTGGTGAGCAGGTTGTAGCTGAACCGGAGGATCTCCTCCCCGTCGGCGGTGCGCTCCACCACGGGACGCCGCACCCCTTCGGTGCCGACGCCTCCGGTGTTGTGGCCGAGCCACTCGATCTCCCGCTCGTACAGAACGGCCCGGTCCCCGTCGCTCAGCGATTCCACGAACCGCCGCATGTCCGCCAGTTCGGTGTGCCCGCTGCCGCAGGTCGCCTGGACGCGGCAGTGCAGGGCCAGATAGCCGGGCGGCGGGTTCCATCCCGGGGCCTCGGTGTGGACCAGGATGGTGTTGACGCTCTTGGAGTAGCGCCGCTCCTCGAAGCCGGGCGCGGCCTTGACCTGGTAGCGCAGGGCGCCGTCGTACTGCGGTATGAGATCGCCGAACGCGTGCAGCGCGGCGGCGGCCTCTTCGTCCGTGCGAATGCCGTCGAGCACGGTATATCCGCGTTCCGCGAGTTCCCAGGTGTGAACATCAAGCGCTGTAGACATGTTGAATCCCCCAGCATCAACAGATTCCGACGTACGTCGTGTCGCTCTCAGCTGTTCGATCTCCGGCACGATCTTCAGCGAGCACGAGGGGCTCCGCAATGCACCGGACTGTGAGATGGATCACCGGCAAACTGGTGAACCGGTTGCCGGCGAGCAGAGGGCCGACAGGACGCGTTATCGCAGATGAGACAGGGTATGGCTGAAATTCGCCTATCCACGGAAAGCCGAGGTGAGTCCGCATAACATGCATCGCATGACCGATATCGGAATCCGCCCGGCCGACGCGGACGACATTCCCGCCATCGTCGACATGCTCGCCGACGACGCGTTGGGAGCGACGCGCGAGTCCCCCGACGACCTGCGCCCCTATTTCGCTGCATACGAACGGCTGCAAAGCGATCCGAACCAGTTCGTGATGGTCGCCGTCCGCGAGGACCGGGTCGTCGGCACCTTTCAGCTGACCATCGTCCCCGGTCTCTCCCGCCGCGGCAGCACCCGCTCGGTCATCGAGGGAGTTCGGGTGCACAGCTCCGAACGCGGCAACGGACTGGGCCAGTTGATGATCGAGTGGGCCGTCGCGGAATCCCGCAGGCAGGGCTGCTCCCTGGTCCAGCTCACCTCCGACACGGCCCGCCCGGACGCCCACCGCTTCTACGAGCGGCTCGGTTTCGTCGGCTCGCACGTCGGCTTCAAGCTCGCCCTCTGAGGGCTGCCCCGCATCGGGCGACGTTCGCCCTGTCGACGACGGCGCCCAGGCGGTCGTCGTCGGCACGGCGGTTCCGCCGGGGGACGCGGAGGCCGATCACGCCGCCCCGCTCCTCACGGTCGGCGCCGTCGCCCGGTCAGTGCCCTCATGAGCGACCCGCCAATTTGCCTAAACGCTTTAGGCAAATGCATGATGGTTGTCGCTGGATGGGAGGTAGGTTATGGCCAGAGTGGGACTGACCCCGCAGCGGTTGACCCTGGCGGGGGCGGAGCTGGCCGACGAGGTCGGTTTCGACCAGGTGACCGTCTCGGCGCTCGCCCGGCGGTTCGACGTCAAGGTCGCGAGCCTGTACTCGCACCTGAAGAACTCCCAGGAACTGAAGACCAGGATCGCCCTGTTCGCCCTGGAGGAACTCGCCGACCGGGTCGCCGACGTCCTCGCCGGGCGGGCCGGCAAGGACGCCCTGGCCGCCTTCGCGGACGCCTACCGGGACTACGCCCGGGAGCACCCCGGCCGTTACGCCGCCGCACGGCTCCGGCTCGACCCCGAGACGGCGGCCGCCAGCGCCGGGGTGCGGCACGCGCAGATGGCACGGGCGGTCCTGCGCGGCTACGACCTGACGGAGCCGGACCAGACGCACGCGGTCCGCATGCTGGGCAGCGTCTTCCACGGCTACGTGAGCCTGGAGTCGGCCGGGGGCTTCGCGCACAGCGCCCCCGACGCGCAGGAGTCCTGGGTCTGGATCGTGGACTCCCTCGATGCTCTCCTGCGAAACCGGGCCGCGCCCTGACCGGCGGTGTTCCGCCCCGCCGGAGTGTCCCGCCGCACCACAAACCGCGCCGCGCCGGCGCACCGTGCCACGCGTCGGCGCACCCCGCAGGGTCCGGAACGCACACGAAGGATCCCGGAACACCGATCGACAGGTTTGAGGCAATGAGCACCGAGCACGACTGGATCACCACCCCTGTCACCGCGGACATCCTGCGGGGCTTCCTCGATGTGGAAGCGACCGCGCACGGGCTGCTGCCGCACCGGCTGCCCGCCCGCGCGCGCCGGCAGATCCCCGACGACCGACTGGCCGTGGCCGAGGCCCAGCCCTCCGGCGTACGGCTGGTCTTCCGTACCCGGGCCACCTCGATCGAACTGGACACGCTGCCCACCAAGCGGGTCTACCGAGGCTTCCCGGCCCCGGCGGACGGCGTGTACGACCTGCTGATCGACGGCCGCCTCGCCGCCCAGGCCACGGTGGCCGGCGGCAACGTCCGCACGATCACCGACATGGTCACCCAGGCCTCCGAACTGTCCCAGGGGCCTGTCGGCACCGCCCGGTTCACCGGTCTGCCCGCGGGTGACAAGAGCGTCGAGATCTGGCTCCCGCACACGGAGATCACCGAGCTGATCGCCCTGCGCACCGACGCCCCCGTCGAGCCCGTACCGGACAGCGGGCGCCGGGTGTGGCTGCACCACGGCAGCTCCATCAGCCATGGCTCGAACGCCACCCATCCGACCGGCGTCTGGCCGGCCCTGGCCGCCGCCCGGGGCGAAGTGGAGCTGGTCAACCTGGGGTTCGGCGGCAGCGCGCTGCTGGATCCGTTCACCGCCCGGGCGATGCGGGACACCCCCGCGGACCTGATCAGCGTCAAGATCGGCATCAATGTCGTCAACGCCGACGCCATGCGCCTGCGCGCCTTCGCCCCTGCGGTGCACGGCTTCCTCGACACCATCCGCGAGGGGCATCCGGCCGCTCCCCTGCTGGTCGTGTCCGCCATCCTGTGCCCGGTCCAGGAGGACACTCCCGGCCCCCTCATGCCCGACTTCGACGGCGGAACCCTGCGGTTCAAGGCCACGGGCGACCCGGCCGAACGCGCCGCCGGACGCCTGACGCTCACGGTCATTCGCGACGAACTCGCCCGGATCGTCGGAGAGCGGGCGGCCGACGACCCGAACCTCCACTACCTCGACGGCCGTGACCTGTACGGCGAGAGCGACCACGAGGAATTCCCGCTGCCCGACGGGCTCCACCCCGATCCGGCGGGACACCGCCGCATCGCCGAGAACTTCGGCCGGCTCGCGTTCGACGACGGCCGCCCCTTCGCCGCCGTGAACGGCTGACGGGAATCACGGTCACACGGACCGCGCCCGCGCCGCGGCCGGCCCGGACCGGCGGCGGATGGCCTGCTCCGGGTGGTGGCGGCCCGCCTCGCCCGGCCGACCGGCCGCCCGGCTGACCGCCCGTGCGGCCGGTCGGCCCCGCCCGCGTCCCCCGGCGGCGGACGGCGGGAAGGCGCGGCAGGCTCTTGCGCCCGGCGATCCCCCTGAAGTGGGCTGTCCCCATGAAGAAGAGAAGCATTGCCGCACTGACCGCGGCCCTGACCGTGGCCCCCCTCCTGGCGGCGGGCGTGCCGGGGCAGCGTGCGGTAGCCGCCGGCCCCGGTGCCGGCGGTTCCTCGTCCCCCGCCGGCCCCACCGAGTCGACGCTCCTGCGCGGAGTGAACCTGGAGACGGTGACGATCCCCGAGTTACAGGCACGCATGAAGCGCGGGGCGCTGACCTCGTCGGAGCTGACCCAGGCGTACCTCCGGCGGATCAAGGCCGTCGACCCGAAGATCCACGCGGTGCTGCGGACCAGCCCGACGGCTCTGCGCCAGGCGGCCGCCAGCGACGTCAGGCATCGCCTCGGAAGGGCCCGCGGCCCGCTCGACGGCATCCCCGTCCTGCTGAAGGACAATGTGAACACCCGGGACATGCCGACGACGGCCGGCTCGCGGGCGCTCGCCGGAAGCCCGCCGGACACGGACGCGGACCTGGTCGGAAGACTGCGCGCGGCGGGCGCGGTGATCCTCGGCAAGACCAACATGTCCGAATGGGCCAACTTCCGTGCGGAGAAGCCGACTTCGGGCTGGTCCGCGGTGGGCGGGCAGACGAACAACCCGTATGTCCTGGACCGGAATCCGTGCGGCTCGTCCTCGGGTTCGGCCGCCGCGCTCGCCGCGTCGCTGGCGCAGGTGGCGATCGGCACCGAGACGGACGGCTCCATCGTCTGCCCGGCCGGGATGAACGGGGTCGTCGGCCACAAGCCCAGCCTCGGACTGGTCGGCCAGTCGGGCGTCGTCCCGATCTCCGCCGAGCAGGACACGGCCGGCCCCATGGCACGCAACGTCGTCGACACCGCGATCACCCTGTCGGTGCTCAGCGGTCACGACGCCGCGGGCGACGGCGGCGCCTTCGGCGTCACGGACGCGGCCACGCGCCCCGGCGGTCTGCGCGGCAAGCGGATCGGCCTGTGGCGGCTCCCCTCGCTCGGCGCCGGGGTGGACGCCCTGATGACCCGGACCGCGGCGCGACTGCGTGCCGCCGGGGCCCAGGTCGTCGAGGTGACGCCCCCGTATCAGGACAGGCTCGCCGAACTCGAGTTCCCGGCCCTGCTGAGCGAGTTCCACCGGGACATCGACGCCTACCTGTCCACCCGCAACGGGCCTCGCGACCTCGCCGGGCTGATCGAGTTCAACCGCACGCACCCGGCCGAGCGGACCTGCTTCGCCGGGCAGGAGCTGTTCGAGCAGGCCCTGGCCGCGCCGCCGACCACGGATCCGCGCCACCGGGTCATGCGCGCCGAGCTGAAGGACCTGTCCCGGCGGTCCATCGACGAGACCATGGCCGCCCACGACCTGGACGCCATCGCCTCCCCGGCGAACCCGCCCGCCTGGACGACCGACTGCGCGCGGGGCGACAACGACGTGATCCCGTCCTCCACCCCGGCCGCCGTCGCCGGGTACCCCTCGCTGTCCGTGCCCGCCGGGTTCGTCGGCGAGTTGCCGGTCGGCCTGCTCCTGATGGCCGGCGACCGCCAGGACGCCGGACTGCTCTCGCTGGGGGCCGCGGTGGAGCAGCGGCTGGACGCCCGGCGGACGCCGAGGTACCTGCCCTCCGTGACGTCCGCCGCCACTCGCTGAGGCGGCCAGCGACGGCGTCGCCGCCTGTCGGCGATGCCGTCGCCGTGCCGCTCACGCCTTCCGCCGCGAAGGGCACGCCGGCCGGCCGACCGGTCCCGTGGCGGGTCCGCGGCCGCGGCCCGGTTTACGCCTATCGGGGAGCGCCACGCGACGTCGGCGCCGCGGGTCGGCATTCCAGTGGCATGGTTACTCATCGTCGCCATTCCGTCACGGAAAGAGTTTCCCGTATGACTGCTGCTGGAGAACCGATCCCGCCGATCACCGACGCGACGCTCACCGATATCGCCGCCAACGGCCTCTGGGGCCCCGGCCACACCGTCAACCAGTCCGTCGTCGATGTGTCCCGGGCCCTGCTCGCGGGCCTTCAGGGCGCACCGGGCGTGGAGCTCCCTTCGGAGCTGACGGAACTGGTGGCCGAGGTCCGGCGGCGCACCGTGATCGAGTCCCCCGGCGTCGCCGGGTCCGACGACATCCGCCTGTCGGCGCTCGCCATCAAGCAGCGCGACGGGGAACCGCACCCCGCCGTGATCATGCCCGCCGGCTGGAATCCGCTGGGCTGGCTGCCCTTCGTGTTCTCCAGCGCCACGCTGGCGCTGCGCGGTTACCACGTCCTGGCCTACACCCCGCGCGGTCTCGGCTTCGCGGGGCTGCCGTTCACCTCCGAGGGCTTCATCGACGTCGCCGGGCCCGACGACTGGGCCGACGGCTCGAAGGTCATCGACTACGCGGAGGACTGCTTCGCCCCGTCCCGGATCGGCTTCCTCGGCGAGTCCTACGGCTCCGGGATCGGTCAGTTGGTCGCCGCGCACGACCGGGCCGACCGCGTCTCCGCCGTCGTCGCGCTGAGCACCTGGGGGAACCTGGCCACCAGCCTCTACGACCACGGCACCCGGCACATCGAAGCCGTCCAGACGCTGATCGACCTCGCCGGCGGGCCGATGGAGAAGAAGTTCGACGAGGAGACCCAGCAGGTCCTCAAGGACTTCCTCGGCGGTCAGAACCTCGACGCCGTGGTCGCCTGGGGCGAACGGCGCTCCCCGCAGTCCTACGTGGACGCCACCAACGAGCGCGGAATCCCGACCTTCATCTCGAACACCTGGCACGAGACCCTGTTCCCGCTCGCCTCGGTGGTCGACACGTTCGACCGGCTCACCGTGCCGAAGAGGCTGAACGTGTGGATCGGCGACCATGGCGCCCCCGAGGGCCCCGGCATGACGGGGCTGCTGAGCAGCGCGCCGTTCCCCGGGCTGTGGGAGCCGATCCGGGAGGCGTACGACTGGCTGGATCATCACCTGCTCGGCAAGGACAACGGCGTGCCGGACTGGCCGGAGGTGAACAACCAGATCATGTTCACCTATCGGACCAGCCCCATCCCGGGCGGCACCCACCTGATCACGGAGCCGGCCCGCCGCGAGCCGCACGCGTCGTGGGGCGACGTCACCACCGGCTGCGAGCCCTGGTATCTGACGGGCGCCAACGGCTCGGGCGACGGCGCGCTCTCCGACAAGCCGGCCTCCGGATGGTCACGGGACTTCATCGCCGGCAACCTGACCGAGGCCACCGCGGGCGTCCTCCTCGAAACCGGCCAGCAGGAGTGGTTCGGCAACCCCAGGCCCTACGAGGTGGCGAAGTTCGACCGCTCGCAGCTGCTGGTCTGGTCGACCGACCCGCTGACCGGCCGGGACGGCGTGGCCCGGCGGATCAGGGGCGCCGCCGCCGTGCACCTGACCGTGCGCAGCAGCGCCGAGGCCACCACCCTGGTGGCCTATCTGTACGACGTCGACCCGGACGGCATCGCGAGGATCATCGCGCACGAGCCGTACACCGCCTCCGGCCTGACCCCGAACGTCAACAGCGCCATCGGCTGGCGACTCCAGACGACCGCCTACGACCTGCCGGCCGGACACCGTCTCGCCCTGGTCGTGAACAGCCGGGACCCGCTGTACTCCTGCGCGAGCGTGGACGGCAGCACCACCACCGTCAGCTCGCCGAACGGGAGCGAGGCCCGGCTGGAACTGCCGCTCGGCTGACCCGTCGCGGGCGACGCGGTCGAGTCGCGCGGCGAACGGACACGGGTGCCGCCGCCTGATGGGTACGCGTGAGGGGGCTCAGCCCTTAGAGCCCTCTCGCGGCGGTCGGCCCCGGGCTGCCGGTGTGGGTGGTTCCCGGCAGCGCGGCCGCCGCCGGAATCCTGTGGTGCTCCGCCCGGACGGGGCTCGCCCGGATGCGGATCCCCCCGGAGGAATGGGCCGCGACGCGGCGGCGGATCGCTGCGATCGAACCGGACCCGCGCGCACTGGTGGCCGAGAGGTTCGTCGAGGCCGGGCACGAGCTCACGCGCGCCCACGCCGCGCGCCCCGCCGATGAGCGCGTACGGCCGGAGGCCGACTTGGGGGCGGCCGAACGGGAACTCCGCTCACGCGGCGTGGAGTTCGCCGTCCCGGAGCCGCCCGGATCCTGGATCCTGCGGCAGCGCCTGAACCGTGCGGACCTCAAGAAGCCCGAGTTCTTCGCCCTGGAGCCTTCTTCGCCCTGGAGCCGCCACTCGCACCGCCCGTCAGATCGCGCCCGGCCGACGCCGCGCGGAGTGAGCGGCGGGGCCGGCCACGCGCTCCGCCAGACCGTGTCGCGTCGCCTCGTTCACCATGCGTCGCACAAACTTCCGGGCAAGGTCGGCCCGAGGGTGACACCTTGGTCGTCATGAGTGTCGATCTCGCATCCGTTCCGATCCGTTCCCCGCGGGCCGTCGGCGGCCGACCGGAGAACCCGGCCCGCTTCGACGCCCGGCCGGCGTCGTTCCTGGAGACCGTATGAGCAGCGCTCTTCTTGTGATGGACGTCCAGCGGGCAGTCGTGGACATCGCCGACGACGGCTCCGGATACCTGCCGCGCCTGCGCAGGGCGATCGACGGCGCCCGGGCGGCGGACGTCCCCGTCGTCTACGTGGTCATCGCCTTGCGCCCGGGCTTTCCGGAAGTCGGCCCGCGCAACAGGGCGCTCAGCGCCGTCGCGCGAGCCGGACTCCATGTCGAGGGCGACCCCGGCACCGAGATCCACCCCGATATCGCACCCCGGCCGGGCGAGGTGGTCGTCACCAAGAGACGGGCGAGCGCGTTCTCGGGCAGCGACCTCGACGTGGTGCTCAGGGCGCGCGGCATCGACAGCCTCGTCCTCACCGGCATCGCCACCAGCGCCGTGGTGCTGCACACCCTGTGCCAGGCCAACGACCTGGACTTCGGCCTCACCGTCCTCGCCGACGCCTGCCTGGACCTCGATCCCGAGGTCCACCGCTTCCTCACCGAGAAACTGTTCCCGCAGTGGGCGGACGTCGTCACGGTCGACGACTGGCTCGCCGCCACCCCGCCCCGGTAGCGGAGGACGTGGAAGGGACCGGTGTGCGGTGACGCAGGTCCGCACACCGGATGGGCGCGCCCGGAGAAGCCGGCCCCGAGCGCCCCTCTTCGAACGTACGGCGCGGGAGCCTTCCCGACCGGGGCCGGGGCACGAGGCTCCCGCGCCGCCGTCGTGTCCGCCGCATGCCCGGCATGCGGCTGTCCCGATTCCGCTGGTGAGGGTGTCTGCGGGATCGGCATCCGGCCGTGTCCGTTCTCCGCGGCCGCCGATCCCGCTCCACTCCCCCGAACGAGCCCCCGTCGCCGTCCAGCGGTTCGCCGACGGCCGAGCGGGGCTCGGCTCCTCCTGCCGCGAAGCAGGAGGGGTTCCGTTGTGCCGCCTCCTGACGGTGCGGCAGCTCGTGGGCCGTTCCCCGACTTCGGCCTGGACACATCCTCTTTGGCCGGGTGCGATCTCGACAGAGACCGTCGTCTGTAGCCGAATGTCCCTGGTCAGCGCGCTCCACGCACAAGAATTCGGACACCTGGGGGCTTTATGTTGCGTATCCACTTCACTTCGGAGGATCTGGCGCGGGTGACGCTCGGCCACAACAGCTCGCTGCCGGTGAGCGAGGCCGTGATGAGTCTGCAGGCGCTCCGCCGCGGCTCGGGTCCGCGGTTCTCCGCGTGGCGGAACCTCGTCGGAAAGCAACTGCCCGCACGGGCGTCGCTGCTGGGTTCCCTGGTACCGGCCGCCGGCTGGGCCCCGGACTTCCTCACCCCGGGACCCGACCACGCGTCCCCCGCCACCGGGGCGTTCGACGCGATACGAGCCACGCCGCGAAGACGTCTCACGGCCGAGCTGCACCGTCTGTCGCACCACCACCGCCTGCCCGCCTGGACACAACCGCTGGCCGACGGGGACCGCGAGACACTGGACGCGGTGGCCGACACCCTGTCCGCCTACTACGACATCGCGGTCACCCCGTTCCTCGACCGTATGCGGGCCGTGCTGGACGCGGACCGCGCCTGGCGGGTGCACGCCATGGCGAGCCTCGGCGTCGGCGCGGTACTGGCCGGCCTGCACCCGCAGGTGCGCTGGGAGGAACCCGTGCTGGAACTCCCCGGCCCGCCCGGACAGGGCCGGATCGACTTCCACCTGGAAGGGCGAGGGCTTCTTCTGTCCTCCCACGTCTTCTGCGGCGCCCGCCCCCGGGCGCTGCTCAACGAGGTGGGCATGCCCGTTCTCGTGTACGCGCCCGTCTGGAACCTCGGGAGCGACAGCCTCGTCGCCGAACGAGGGGATGCCCGGCCACGTGCGTCGACGGCCCTGGCGACCCTGCTCGGCCGCACCCGCGCGGCCGTCCTGGAGACCCTGGCATCCCCCGCCGGCCACAGCACCAAGCAACTCGCCGAGGCCCTCTCCATCTCCCCCGCCTCGGCCTCGGAACACGTCACCGCGCTGCGGGACGCCGGCCTGGTCACCAGCCTCCGACAGGCCAACGCGGTACGGCACACCGTCACCGCCCTGGGGACCGAACTCGTCTCGACCGCGAACGGCAGCGGCGGGGTCCGGCTGCCCTGAGAGGCCACGAGCCGCCGGACGCCGTCCCGCCGACGCGGTCCCCGGCAGACTCGGGCCCCGACCGGTACGCGTGGTTCACCGCCTGCCACGAGGGGTCCTACAATCCGGGCGTGGACCCGGGGGAACGCATCAGCCAGGAGGCGGTCACCGCCCGCTGGAACGCGGCGACACGTACGGCCCCGGTCGCCGCCCACGCCGTGGTGCCGGCCCGGCCCGAGGACTTCCGTGCCGGACGTCGCAGCGGTGCGGAAGGACGGCGAGCCGGTTCTGATCCCGCACGAGACCGCGGACCGCGGACCACACCCTGCCCGTCGACGCGACCGGCGGGCACGTCGAGGACGCCGTCCCGGCCGCGGAACACGTCGGGATCGACGGGCGCCGCATGGGCCGCCGTGGACGCACGCCGACGAAGTCGGAGACGCACCGCTCTGTTTCATCAAGCGCCGAACAGCGGAGGAGAGACGCCCATGAACCAGGAATTCGATCTGAAGACCGCGCTCACCGAACTGCTCTACGGAGACGAGGCGACCGAGCCGCTCGAAGACACTCTGGACAGGTGGCTCACACCGGACTTCGTGCAGCGCGTCAACGGCCGTGTGTGCCGACGGCCCGAATTCGCCGCGCATGTACGCGAGATGCGGTCGCGGATCGCCGACGGTGGAGAGCTGCGCACGCTGGAGGTGATCGGCGCCGACGGCACGGCGGCCGGCCGGTTCCTGTTCCGCACGACCTCGCCGGAGGGGGCGGAGCTGACCTTCGAGTCCCATCTGTTCGTCCGCGTCAGCGGCGGCAGGGCCAAGTCCTTCGCGGAGGTCGCCCGGCAGGTCGCCACCGACGACGACGGGGACCTGCTGACCGCGGACTGACCCTTCGCCCCGAGCACCGGCCGGAGCTCAAACGCCTTACGCGGTGAGGAAGTTGCCTGCCGCCTTCATCGGCCGGTTCGCCGCCCCAGGTCCTCCGTTTCGTCCCGCACGGGTACGTCGGGAGGGGCTGGCCCGGTGTTCGGCCGGCCGTTCGCCGGCTCGACGAAACACCGTTCCGTCGTGACGCAACGACGCCGGGGTCCGGGCCAGGAACCGCCCTCGCATGAAGGAGAATCCGTGATCTCGAAGCGCAAGAGGGCCGCACGCTCCGCTCGCGGGGCGGCGGCACGGGGCGGGGCGGCGGCGCGGGGCGGGGCGGCGGCGCGGGGCGGGGCGGCGGCGCGGGGCGGCGGCGCGGGGCGGCGGCGTGGAGCGGGGCGGCGGCGCGGGGCGGCGGCGCGGGGCGGCGGCACGGGGCGGGGCGGCGGCACGGGGCGGGGCGGCGGCACGGGGCGGGGCGGCGGCACGGGGCGGGGCGGCGGCGCGGACGTCTCCGACGGCACCAGCCTCGCGCCCGCCCGCGTCAACCCACCTACTTCCACCGGTTCCTGACGTAGCGTCATTTCCGTGAATCGGCCGTCCTCACCAGGACGAGCGTGGCGGCGGCGTTGTCCAGCAGCATCTCCAGCGCGGCCGGGTAGGCGCTGTCGTTCATGCGGGCGACCAGCAGGGGGGCCGTGGCCGCGATGTTCGGGTGGGTCTTCGCGGGGAGCCGGGCGTAGGTCGCCTGCCAGACCGCTTCGTCGGCGGCGCGCGCGGCGTGCGGGAGGGCGAGGCCGGCCGCGTCCAGCGCGGCGAAGGCGAGCGTCTGGTCGATGAACGCGTGGTAGACGCGCACCGCCTCGGGATCGGGCAGGCCCGCAGAGCGCAGCACGCCGAGGATCGCCTCGTCGGCGTCGATCTCGTTCGCCCGGCCGCTGACCCGGCTGGCGGTGAGGACGGCCGCCTGCGGGTGGGCGAGGTAGGCGGAGTGGATGCGCAGGCCCAGGTCGCGCAGGTCGGCGCGCCAGTCGCCGGTGGCCTTCCAGCCCCGCATGGCCCGGCCGATCAGCTCGTCGGCGATGGCGAGCGTGAGGTCGTCGGCGCTGCGGAAATAGCGGTAGAGGCTGCTCGGGTCGGCTCCGAGCGCCGCACCGAGCCGCCGCACGCTCAGGCCCTCCCTGCCGTGCTGCTGCAGCAGCCGCATCGCGGTCTCGATGATGAGCCGCTCCGACAGAACCACGCCGCCTTTGGTGGGCTTTCTACGCCTTCGCTCCGTCTCCGGCACTACTTCCTTGGGCATGACCGCTCCTTCAGCACCTCTTTCGCAGCTTATGCCAACGCCATTGACGTGTTCGTGGCGGGGGACCTTTCATGGGCGCACCAAGGCTCCGGCCTCTGCAGATGAAAGGCGTCTTTGCCATGCGAGTACTGCTTGTGGGCGCGGGCGGCGTAGGAACGGCGATCACCCGGATCGCGGCCCGCCGCTCCTTTTTCGACCACATCATCGTCGCCGACTACGACCTGTCCCGGGCCGAGGCGGCGGTGGCTGCGCTGGACGACGCCGGCGCCCGGTTCAGCACGGCGCGGATCGACGCCTCGGACCAGGCGGCCGTCACGGCCCTGCTCACCCGGGAGCGGTGCGACGTGCTGCTCAACGCCACCGACCCGCGGTTCGTGATGCCGCTGTTCGAGGCCGCGCTGGCGGCCGGGGCGCACTACCTCGACATGGCGATGTCGCTGTCGTACCCGCACCCCGAGCGGCCGTACGAGGAGTGCGGGGTCAAGCTCGGCGACGCGCAGTTCGCGCGCGCCGCCGAATGGGAGGAGGCCGGACGGCTGGCGCTGGTCGGCGTCGGGGTGGAGCCGGGGCTCTCCGACGTCTTCGCCCGTTACGCCGCCGAGGAGCTCTTCGACGAGATCGAGGAGATCGGTGTCCGCGACGGCGCCAACCTGACGGTCGACGGTCATGACTTCGCGCCGTCCTTCTCCATCTGGACGACCATCGAGGAATGCCTGAACCCGCCGGTGATCTGGGAGAAGGAGCGCGGCTGGTTCACCACGGCGCCCTTCAGCGAGCCGGAGGTCTTCGACTTCCCCGAGGGCATCGGCCCCGTGGAGTGCGTCAACGTCGAGCACGAGGAGGTGCTGCTGATCCCGCGCTGGGTGGACGCCGAGCGGGTCACGTTCAAGTACGGGCTCGGTGACGAGTTCATCGAGACGCTCAAGACCCTGCACAAGCTCGGTCTGGACCGCACGGAGAAGGTGACCGTCGGCGGCGCCCGGGTCTCCCCGCGTGACGTTGTCGCCGCCTGCCTGCCCGACCCGGCCACGCTCGGCGACCGCATGCACGGCAAGACGTGCGCCGGTACGTGGGTGAAGGGCGCCAAGGACGGGAAGCCGCGCGAGGTGTACCTGTACCACGTCGTCGACAACCAGTGGTCGATGCGCGAGTACGGATCGCAGGCCGTGGTCTGGCAGACCGCCATCAACCCGGTCATCGCCCTGGAGCTGGTGGCGGCCGGCTCCTGGACCGGATCCGGCGTCCTCGGCGCCGAGGCCTTCGACCCCCGCCCCTTCCTGGACCTGCTGAACGAGTACGGATCCCCCTGGGGCCTGCGCGACCAGTAGTTCCGCACCTCACGGTCGGCCCGTCCCCCCTTCCGGGGCCGGGCCGGCACCTCTGCCCCCGGCCGGGCACGCCCGCGCCCGGCCCGGACCACCGCACCACCTCACGGCACGCCGAACGACCCCGAAGCGAGGGAGCACATGAACGACGACGCTGCGGACGCCCGCCCGCCCGGGGAACTGAAGGCCGACGCGATCGGCTTCGTCGACGCACTCGTCATCGGGCTGAACTCCACCTCCCCCGCGTACTCCCTCGCCGCGGTCATCGGCCCGGTCGTGGCGCTGGTGGGCGTCTACGCGCCCGGCATCATGCTCGCCTCCTTCATACCGATGCTGCTCATCGCGTCGGCGTTCCACTACCTCAACAAGGCGGACCAGGACTGCGGCACCACGTTCTCCTGGGTCACCCGGGCGATGGGGCCGTGGGCCGGCTGGCTCGGCGGCTGGGCCATCGCGATGACCGGTGTCCTGGTGGTCGGGTCACTGGCCGACGTCGCCGTGAACTTCGGGCTGCTCACCCTGGGCCTGGACAGCTGGGCCGCGAACGACCTGGTGCGCCGGGCGCTGACCGTGGTGCTCATCCTGGTGATGACCGCGGTGTGCGTCATGGGCACCGAGACGTCGGCCAAGGTGCAGAACGTCCTCATCCTGACCCAGGTCGCCTTCCTCCTCGTCTTCGCGGTGGTGGCCCTGTACCGGGTCCACGCCGGGACCGCGATGCCCGGCTCGGTCCTGCCGTCGGTCGACTGGCTGAACCCCTTCGGAGCCGGAGGCGCCGCGCTGACCGGGGGCCTGCTGCTCAGCGTTTTCATCTACTGGGGCTGGGAGTCGGCGGCCAACCTCACCGAGGAGGTCGAGGACTCCGCCCATGCCCCCGGCAAGGCCGGCATCTGGTCGACGGTCGTGCTCCTGGTGACCTATGTGTCGGTGGCCTTCGCCATCGTGGCCTTCGCCGGGACCTCGTTCCTGTCCTCCAACGCCGACGAGGAGGAGGCGATCTTCGCCGTACTCGCCCACAAGGTGATGGGCGGCTGGGACTGGGTCGTGCTGCTGGCGGTCTGCACGTCCGCGCTGGCGTCGACCCAGACCACCATCCTCCCCGCCTCCCGCACCCTGCTGTCCATGGCCCGCCGGCACGCCCTGCCCGCGCACTTCGGCCATGTCCACCGCCGTTTCCAGACTCCCCATGTGAGTACCTGGTGGGTCGCCGGGGTGGCCATCGTCTGGTACCTCGGTGTCAGCCTGATCAGTGCCAACGCGCTGCTCGACTCGCTGACCGCGCTGTCACTGCTCATCGCGTTCTACTACGCGCTCACCGGCGTCGCCTGCGCGGTCTACTACCGCCGCCGCCTGTTCGGGAGCCTCCGCGATCTCGTCCTGATCGGCGTCGGTCCGCTGGCCGGGGCCGCCATGCTGACCTGGCTGCTCGTGGAATCGGTCATCGACATGTCCGACCCCGAGAACTCGTACAGCGGGGACACCTGGTTCTCGCTGAGCCCGCCGCTCGTCATCGGCATCGGCATCGCGGCGGCCGGAGTGGTCACCATGCTCGTATGGCGGCTGTTCTCCGGCGCCTTCTGGGCGGAACGCCCGAGTGCGGCGGAGCCGGATTCCTCTCTCGCCCCCGTGGCGCCGCACCCGGCCGTCCCCGTCCCCGCGGCCGCCGCCCACGACGGAGTGGATGTGTGACGCGAACGGCGGAAGCCACCGCCGGACGGAATCGCCACCGAACCGCCGGGGGCGACGCGAACGGCGCGAGCCGCCAACGGGCGGAATCGCCACCGAACCGCCGGGGAAGACGCAAACGGCGCGAGCCGCCACCGGGCGGAATCGCCACCGAACCGCCGGGCTGGGGGCGCGGTCGGCTCCCGGCGGTGGGGCGTCGGGCCGGATCCGGCGGGGCGGCGGCGGGCGAGCGGCGGCGTTCCGGCGCCGGGTTCCCCTGAGTGGTCGTCGCCGCGGTCGCTTTCGGGTGACCCGTCGGCCGGTTGCCGCCCCTCCCCGGTCGGCGGTGCCCCAGCATCGCAACGGTCCGGACCTGCCGGGACGGGCCGGAGCGTCGGGAGATCGTCGTGCACATCCTGCTCGTGGCGAGCGCGTTCAACAGCCTCACTCAGCGTCTTCACGCCGAGCTGAGGGACCGCGGCCACACCGTGGCGGTGGAGATCGCGTCGCCGGACGTCTCGGTGCGTGACGCGTCGTTGCGGCAGGCGGTGCGGGAGTTCGCGCCGGACCTCGTCGTGGCCCCGATGCTGAGGACCGCCATCCCGCGGGACGTGTGGGCGGCGCACACCTGCCTCGTCGTCCACCCCGGTCCGCCGGGCGACCGCGGGCCCTCCTCCCTCGACTGGGCCGTCCAAGAAGGCGCGGACGCCTGGGGGGTGACCGTCCTGCAGGCCGACGAAGAGATGGACGCCGGGCCCGTCTGGGCGTCGGCCGCCTTCCCGGTGCCCCCAGTGGGCAAGAGCGATCTGTACCGCAACGAGGTCTCGGACGCCGCGTCGCGGGCCGTGCACCTCGCCGTCGAGCGCTTCTCCTCCGGCACGTACGTTCCTCGTCCGCAGGGCGACGTGGGCGCAGAGTCGCTCATCCGTACGCGCCCGTACCTGCGTCAGGAGCACCGGCGCATCGACTGGGCTGCCGACTCCACGGAGACGGTCCTTCGCAAGCTGCGCGCCGCCGACTCCTTCCCCGGCGTGCGTGACGAGTTGCTGGGGAACGAGTGGTTTCTGCACGGCGGGCACCCGGAGTACGAACTGCGCGGGGCGCCCGGCGAGTTGCTGGCCGTACGGGCGGAGGCCGTCTGCCGGGCGACGGCCGACGGCGCGGTCTGGATCCCCGAACTCCGCGCCCGCCGCCGGCCGGGTGGCCCCGCCACGTTCAAACTGCCCGCGACGACTGCGCTCGGCGGGCGTCTGCCCGCACTTCCGCGGTGTCCCGCGCCGCCGTACGAGGAGGGGCGCCGACGCGGCTGGAGCGACATCGGCTATCGCGAGGCGGGACAGGCCGGTTTCCTCTCGTTCTCCTTCCCCGGTGGCGCGATGAGCACCGCGCAGTGCCGACGTCTGCTCGACGCCTACCGGACGGCGTGCCGACGGCCCACCTCGGTGCTGGTGCTCGGGGGCGGCCGGGACTTCTTCTCCAACGGCATCCACCTCAATGTCATCGAGGCCGCCGCCGATCCCGGCGAGGAGTCCTGGGCCAACATCAACGCCATGGACGACCTCGTGGAGGCGGTACTCACCACGACCGACCGGCTGGTGGTCTCCGCCGTGGCCGGCAACGCCGCCGCGGGCGGGGTGATGCTCGCCCTCGCCGCCGACGAGGTCTGGTGCAGGCGGGCGTCGGTGCTGAACCCGCACTACCGCCTCATGGGGCTGTACGGATCCGAGTACTGGACGTACACGCTGCCGCGCCGGGTGGGGGCCGCAGCTGCGGAACGTCTCACGGAGGCCGCGCTTCCGGTGAGCGCCGAGGCCGCGGAGCGGCTCGGCCTGGTCGACCGGACGGTCGACTGCGACGCGGAGTCGTTCTCGGACGAAGTCGCCCGGCTGGCGGCCCAGTTCGCCGCGTCGCCCGCGGCGCAGTCGCGCATCGCCGCCAAGAAGGCCGAACGGGACCGGGACGAGGCCCGAAAGCCCCTGGCCGCCTACCGGGCACAGGAGTTGAGTGTGATGCGGCGGATCTTCTCCGATCCGCGCTCGCCGTACCACGCGCTGAGGCGCGCGTTCGTGCACAAGGACCCGCCCGCGGGCCGACCGCCGCACCTGACCCCGGCCCCGGCCCCGGCCTCGGCCTCGGCCTCGGAGTCCGTCCGGGACCGGCACGCGCAGGCATGACAGCAGGGCGGGACTACGGGCTGACCGTCCCCTTGGCCGCCTCCTCGGGGGCACGAGGATGAGCGAGCGCATGTGCGGCGGAGCCGGCGGGGGGCTCGGTGCGGCGGCGGGGCTGGGGGCCCGCCGCGCGTAGCCGCCGTTCCAGGGGGTGTTCCACCCAGTGGTAGGCGCAGCCGGCCAGGGCCTGGCTGACCGCGATCACCGCGAGCCAGGCGAGGACGGTGTCGCGGAGGCCCTCCGGGCGGCCGTGGAGGCCGAGCCAGGTGCGGATGACGATCTCGTGGATGAGGTACCAGGCGAAGGACCAGTGGCCGAGGCGTACGGACCAACGGCCGGTCAGCCCGGTGCGGCGGCCGTCGAGGTCGGCGCGGGCGGCAGCGGCGACGAGCAGCGCGAAGACGGGGGTGGCCAGCAGCTGCGAGGCCTGGTAGGGGCCGTACCAGAGCGCATCGGACACGGAATCGCCCCAGGGAATCAACGCGAGGTGCCAGGCGACGACGAGCGCCACCGCGGTCCACAGGCCGACGGGGGGCCGCCAGCCGCGGGCCACCGCGAGCCCCGCCGCGACCCCGAGCACGAACTGGAGCATGCGCGTCAGGGGCAGGTAGTCGAGGAGCCACACCCGTGTGGCCGCATCGGTGACCAGGGCGCCGCTCAGCCAGACCGCGACCACGCCGACGCAGGTCAGCGCCCAGATCCAGCGTCGGCCGCGGGCCGAGTGCAAGACCGGGAGAACCATCAGCAGCGGGAAGACGAGGTAGAACCAGGCCTCGTCGCTGAGGGACCAGGCGGCGGGGTTGGCGCCCTTGAGGAACACGGTCTCGGGGATCCAGGCGTGCACGAGGAACAGGTTCGCGACCACGGCTTTCGCGGACACCGCCTTGCCCAGCCAGAGCCACGCCCCGACGGACGCCGCGCTCGTGACCACCATGAGCGGCCAGATCCGGGCGAAGCGCCGCCACAGGAACACCTTCGCCGGAACCTTCGTCCCGTCATAGGTCCAGGCGAGGACGAAACCGGACAGCACGAAGAAGAAGGTGACCCCGCTGCGGCCGTACCAGACGGTCTGGCTGAGCCCTGGTATCTCCCCGACCTGACGGGAGAGGTGGTACAGGACGACCAGCAGAGCCGCCCAGAATCGGAGCCCCGTCAAGGACGGCAGCCGGTCCCGGCCGGTCAAGGACGCCCCGGCCCGGGTACGGGAGTTCATCGCGCGTTGCATCCCGCGATTATCAGCGTTGTGTGAAGAGACGGAGCAGGAGGGTCCCGAGGACTTGTGGTCGGGCGGCGGACGCACCGCTCGTCGTCGGCGGAGGACGGCGTCGGCTGCCGACGGGAGCGGCGGCCCGGCTGAGGGGATGGTGGGGCCGCCGGCCCATTGCTGGTCGAGTCGCCGGCCCACAATGCCGGCCGAGTCGTCGGCCCGGGCTGTCGTGAGTGGTGGGGCCCTGAGCCTTCCGCCCGCTCCGGATGAACGGTCCCTCGGCTCCGGACTCCAGCAAGAGCAAGGTCTCCCCCGTTCCCGGAACCAAGGGGCGGACCACGATCGTCGAAACCAAGCGCGGGTAATGTGACCGGCCGAACCACCGGGAGGACGCCGATGCGGACGCTGCCAGCGATACGGAGACGGGCCGGGGCGTTCGGCGTCCGGGCGGGCACGGCGTTCGCGGCCCTCGCGCTGCTCGGCGGCGCCGGAACGGCCGTTGCGGCCGACCCGAGCACCGCACCGAGCACCGCACCGAGCGCCACGGCGAAGCCCACCGCGGCCGCCACCACCGCGCCGGACGGTCGGCTCGCCGCCGACGCGACCCAGTCCGAGCGCCTCGCCGAGGAACTGCGCAGGAACCCGGTCTATGTCTCGGCCGACCGCCCCCGCGCACTGCCGCGCTCACTCGCCCCGGACATCGCCGCCCTCGCCGAGCGCACCGGCGTGCCCACCTACGTGCTGGCGCTGCCCGCGGGCGACGCCGCGCTGCTCGCCCTGGTGCACGACCGGCTCGGCGAGAAAGGTCTGTATGTGCTGATCGGCGACCACGGCGGCATCACCGCCTCGGCGTTCGGCGTCGACGTCCCGGTCGAGGAGGCCCGGCGCATCGCCCTGTACGGCACCCCGTACGGGGCCGGCCCGCTCGCCGCGTTCGAGTCCTTCGTCGACGCGATCGCCTCCGGCCGCGACCGGGCCGCCGCCAGGGCCGACGAGCTGTATGACCGCTACCGCGAGGACGACAAGCCCACTCCGTACATCAGCTCCACCGACCGGCAGAACCAGAACCTGCTGCTGGGCCTGGCCGTGGTGGTGATCCCCGGCCTGGTGCTGGCCCTCGGCGTCCGGCTCTCCCGTCGCCGTTCCGCGGGGCCACGGCCGGGCGGGAAGCAGAAGGCCGCCGACTCGAAGGCCGCCGTCTCGAAGACCGCCGTCTCGAAGGCCGCCGACTCGCAGACCCCGACCGTCGCTCCGACCGGGAACGCGACGGTCCCCCTGACCAAGGCCCCGGCCCGCACCACCCGGCCCGCCGCCCGCCGACGCGGCGTACTGCCGGTGACGTTGGTGGCGACGGTGGCCGCCGCGGCCGCCGTGGTGCTGGCCGCGCCCACCGTCTTCCCGCAGACGGTCGACAGCCCGTACCTCCACGTCACCCGGAACGACCTGGACGCCCGGGTGGAGGAGGTCGCCGCCGGGCTCGCCGCCGGACCGATCTACCAGGACCCGTCCACCGCGGACGTGCTGACCGCCGCCGACCTGCCCGCGATCCGGCGGCGGATCGCCGGACTCGCGCCCCAGGGACCGGTGCACGTGCTGGTCACGCCGACCGGCAGCGACGACGAGAGCGGCGGCGACAGCCGCATCCTGCTCGCCCGGGTCCACCAACGCACCGGCCAGAACGGCGTCTACGTGCTGGTCGACCCGGTGTCCGGGCGGATCGACCTGGACACCTTCGGCACCGACCGGGACGCCGCGCGCCACTTCATGCGCCTGCCGTCCACCGTCCGCTACCCGGAGTACCGCAGAGACGGCGACCTACAGGTGAGGCCGCGCCTCGACCAGACCCTGGACGCCGTCGCCGCCGCCCAGCCGCGCAAGGGCGACGACCCCGCCGACCGCGACGCCGAACTGCCCCCGCTGCGCGACAACCGGCTGCCCGCCCTGTTCAGCAGCGACTTCGGTCCCGGGATCATGCTCGGCACGATGCTGCTGGGCGCCCTGCTGCTGATCGCCTGGCTGTTGATCGCCGTCACGCGGGCCGTGCTGGAGTATCGCCGCACCCGCGCGGCCAACCCCTCGGACCCCTCGCCGCCGCAGCACACCGGCCCCCGGCACTCCGCCGCGCGGCCGTCCGTCCGGCAGCTGCGTGCCTGGGCCGCCGCCGATGTCCGCGAGCTCACCGGGCGGCTGACCGCCGCCGGCCAGGACGCGCCCGGCCGCACCCGCGCCTGGGACTGCCTGGACGCCGCCGAACTCCTGGCCGACACCGGCGGCGACGAGCGCCCGGACGGGGCCGCCGTGGCGGGCGACCTGGCCGCCGTCGCGGTGCTCGCCCAGGCCGGACTCGCCGCCCTCCGGGGACACCTCCACCCCACCCTCTGCCGGCTCAACCCGCTGCACGGCGAGGCCACCGGCGGCAGGGTCCCTGGGTGGCTCGCCGATCTCGGCATCGGCCCCCGGTCCGCACGGCTGTGCCCCGCCTGCCGGGACGCCTTCCGCGACGGCGGCGCCGACCGCGGCGCCTCGGACCCGGCCGCCCGCGAACGGCAGGCCGCCGAACGACTGTTGCGCCTGCCCGGGGCGGACGGCCGTACCCGGACCGCCTGGGACGAGGCCGGGCAGGTCCTGCCGGCCGCCCGTGAAGGGCTCGAAGCACTCATCCTCAGGGCCAGGGAGTCCGCCAGTGTTCAGTGACCGACCGACCAGTGCCCGACCGACGAGTAACCGCCCGTCCAGTGCCCGACCGCCCCGTGACCGCCCGGCCGATGCCTCCCTCGGCCTCGCCGCCTCCCGTGACTTCGACGCCTCCCGCGGCCTCGCCGCATTCCGTGACCTCACCGCCTCCCGCAACCTCGCCCCCTCACTGCTCGCCGCCCTGCTGCTGGCCTGCGCGTCGCTGCTCGGCGTCGGCGCCCCGGCCCGGGCGGACACCGCGGGCGCCGGTCCGACCGCCGCGACGATCGCCGAGGCGCTGGCCACCGACCCCGTCTACGTCGACCCGTCCTACGCGGCCGCCGTCAACCCCGCCCAGCAGCGCGCCCTGGTCGACCAGATCGCCGCGACCGGCCTGCCGATCAAGGTGGTGCTGGTGCCGCTGAAGAAGGGGGACCCCTTCGACGGCGACTCCCACACCCTCGCCGCGGTGATCAAGGAACGGCTCGGTCTGCGGCAGCTGATCCTGATCACCACCGGCGAGTACGGGAAGTGGCTCAACGGCACCGAGTGGCCCACCGACGTCCATCAGACCCGCGACTCCGCCTCCGCCGTCGGCTTCCTCAAGGAACTCGACGACGCCGGACTGGCCGCCCGGGTCGGCAAGGCCGTGGAACTGATCGAGGCAGGCAACGGCACCGAGGTCTACAAGGCCGAGACCGCCAGGATCGACAAGGAGTACTCGGCCCGGCCCGAGGCGGAGGAGAACGCCTCCGGTACCTCCTCCGGCGGCGGGTCGGGGACGCTGCTCGTGGTCGCCGCGGTGCTGGTCCTCGCCGGCGTCGGCGCCGCCTTCCTGGTGCGCCGCCGCCGCTCGCCCCGGCACACCGCCTTCACCTTCCCCGATGTCGTCTTCGCCGCCGAGGAGGCCGCCGACGAGGCCGGGCTGCGCCGCCGGGCCGCCGCCGAACTGCTCGCCCTCGGCGAGGCCGTGGAGCACGCCGACGGCGCCGCCGCCCCGGGCCTGAGCCGGGCCCTGGACTCCTACGACGCGGCCGGCCGGGTGCTGGACGCCGCACGGGGCCTCCCCGACCTGGTCGGAGTGCTGGCCCTGGTCGCCGAGGGGCGCTCCGCCCTGGCCCCTGGCCCCGGGCTCCCGTTGTGCTTCTTCGACCCCCGGCACGGCGCCGCCGTCCGCCGGACCACCTGGCGTCCGCTCGGCCGCCGGGAGCGGGCCGACGTCGCGGTCTGCGAGGACTGCGGCCAGGCCCTGCGCGCCCGCCGCTCGCCGCGGGTGCTGGCGGTCCGGGACCGGGGCCGCACCGTCCCCTACTTCGAGGTGCCCGCCGAACGCAGCCTGTGGGCCGCCACCGGCTACGGCTCCCTGCTCTCCGGCCCCGACGACACCCTCGCCGCCCGGGTCGGCGCCGGCGAGTTCAGCCGCGCCCGGCGGCAGGCCGGGGATCACGGCGCGACCGAGGACTGAACCGGTCAGCCGGCTCACGGCCGACGGCACCCCGCCGGGACCGGCGCGGGTCTCCCGTCAGGAGCCGGTGACGTGGCGAGCCAGTTCGGTGGCCAGCCGTCGCATGGCCGTGCCGTTCGCACGCCGCATCGTGGCCCGGACGACGGGCGCCAGCAGGCGGTCGGCCAGCGGGGCCCGCGCCCAGACGTACGTGAACGAGACGCGGCTCCCACCGGACCGCAGCGGCTCGATCACGTAGGTGCCGCGGGCCAGGCGCCGGCCGGCCGCGCTGACGTTGCGTTCGACGATGCGCCGCGGCGCGGTGGCCTCGACGACCTCGATCGCGACGTCGGTCTTCGCACCGGCCAGGGCGGCGGTGACCGTGGCACGCGATCCGACGCCGCGGTCGGGGCCGCTGCGGTGCCAGTCGGTCAGGTAGTGGTCGGTGAATCGCTCGTGATGAGCCATGACATCGAGGAAGTCGTAGACCTGCTCGGGCGTCTGCGGTACGTCGATCGACACGTTGACAGACTTCATCCGCCAGACCGTACACGGCCCCCGTGCCCTTGGGTACGCCTGTCAGTAGTCGGCTGCGGCCACGGGGCAGGACGAAGACGCACGCGGATGCGCGGAGCGCCAAGAAAGCTGTCGCGGCGCCCTGGGGCGTCCTGATACGACATGGGGATGGTCACCGAAGCGCTGGATCCCACAGACCGTCTGATTGCCGAACGAGCCTGCGAACGCCTCATCGTCGAGTTCGTCCACAAGCTCGACCTCGGTGACCCGGGCGACGTGGCCGATCTCTTCACAGACGCCGGATTCTGGGAGTGGACGGAAGGCGACCGCCGGATCGAGGGACGTGACGCGCTTCGGTCGTATTTCGCCGGCCGGCCCGCGGACCGGCTCTCGCGCCGGATATGCACGAATATCCTGGTCACCGTCACATCGGAGTCGACGGCCACCGCGACCACCTACTTCACGACGTACCGTGTCGACGGACACGTCGGCGGTCTCGTGCCCCCGCGGGCCCCGACGCAGGTCGGCCACTACGAGGACACGTTCCTCAAGGTCGAAGGCCATTGGCTCCTCAGTTCTCGGTCCCTGCATCTGGCCTTCGGCGGACCGACCGAACGGCTTGCGGCAGGAGCCTAAGGGCTGTCCCGTAATCCGTGGTGGATCAGCGTGCGGCGTCGGATGTGGTGCATCGCAAGACGGAGAATAACCCGCATATTTGAACGTATCCGGGCGTTGCGCAACACAGGGAGTGGTGCGAGCGTGTGCGTTCCGCGGAGCCTCCTGTGCGGGGCCCGGTCCGGCCGGTGGCGGCCTGCACGGCACGAAGGTCGGAGACGGCGCCATGGGCGGAGAACGCCGCGCCTCGGCCCGTGTGCCCCGCGTACAGGCAGACGTGCCCGTCACCGCATTCGTAGGCGGCAGCGGCTGCTGCCGGGGAGAGCAGCGCGGCGGCCGTCACCGCTCCCATCGCTGCGGCTGTGCCGAATGTGCTGACCCTGGCCATCGGAGCGCGCCCCTTTCGTTCCGGGAATGAGCCGTGGGTGAATTCCGTTCGGCCCGCCGTGCCGCGCTCGCCCGAGCCGGGACGGTGGCCGCCGTTTCGCGCTGGGCTCCAGAAGCCGTTGGGGCCGGCCGGTGGGAGGCGGTTCGGCGGTTTCCCCGTCTTTCACCCGGACGGCCCCGGGCGGCCCCGGGCGGCCCTGAGGGGACGGGAGACGACGAGGTCGGCGGAAAACCGGTCGACGGGCCGGACGGCAGTTGTCATGATCCGCACTCGTGACGACTCCGCAGCAGTTCCTGGTCCGGGCCGCCGCCCGCAACAACGCCGAGTGGTGCGCGGCGATGAGCCGATCGCACGGCGTGGCAGGTGAGTTCGGGGCACAGGCCTGGGCTGCCCCGTCCCGCACACCGCTCTACTACCCCGACGCGGTGACACTGGTGCCGGACGCCGATCCGGACGCGCTGGCGGCCCGGATCGACACCGCCGCCCCCGGCGCCTCCGTCAAGGACAGTTTCGCCGACCTCGACCTGACGGAGGCCGGTTTCCAGGTGTTGTTCGAGGCGCGGTGGATCCACCGCCCGGCGAGTGCTCCCGCCCCCGTGCCGGAACTCTCCTGGACCGTGGCGGGCGACTCGGACACGCTGCGCGCCTGGGCGCTCGCCTGGGACGACGGGGACGGCGACGCGGACCTCTTCCGACCGGAACTGCTCGACGAACCCGCCGTGTTCGTGCTCTCCGGGCATTCCGCGGATGGCCGGGTGGTCGCCGGCGCGGTGGCGAGCCGCGGCGACGACGTGGTCGGGATCTCCAATGTCTTCGCGCTCGACGGCGGCCCCGACGCGGCCTGGCCGGTCGTGCTGGACGCGGTCACGCGGCTGTTCCCCACGTTGCCCGTGGTCGGCTACGAGCGGGGCGACGCCCTGGCGTCGGCCGTACGCCACGGCTTCGAGCCGGTCGGCCGGCTGCGCGTCTGGTCGCACGGCCGGTAGCCGCGCCCCGCGCACCGGGCCCGGCTCGGTCCGGGGCGCAGCGGCAGGGAGTACCGGCGTCTACGCAGCCGCAGCCGCAGCCGCAGCGGGGAACGACGCGAGAGACCGGGCATGCTGAACACCCTTCCGGGTGGGTGTGGGTCATCCGTCGCGGGCCGTCGGCCCGATCCCGGCGACTCTCCAGCTTCGGAGCGGGAGAACCGCACTCCGTGCCGGTCGGCGTCGAAGTCCGCGATGGTCACCACGCGGCGCGGGCCGCCGGCGATGGCCACCAGTTCGGCAAGAGAGCCCCTACCGGCCGCGTCCAGAACCACATCGACGCCGAGCGGAGCCAGTGGGGCAAGGCGATCGGCCAGCCCCGCCCCGTAGGTGTATCGCCCGCAGAGCGGGCGTGGGTGCCGCCACCCTCTACCGGCACTTCCCGACACGCGGCTCGCTGATCGCCGCCGCGTTCTCCGAACAGCTCAGCCAGTGCGTCGCGGCCCTCGACGAGGCCCTTCAGGACGACGATCCCTGGCACGGGCTTCGCGGCGTCCTCACCAAGGTGTGCACGATGCAGGCCCAGGACCGCGGGTTCAGCGCCGCGTCCCTGTCCCAGTTTCCCGACGCGCCCGACGTCCATCGTGAGCGTGCCCGCGCCGAGGCCTGCCTCGCCCAACTGGTACAGCGGGCGAAGGACACCGGACAGCTGCGCGAGGACTTCGACCCCAGCGACATTCCCCTCCTGCTCCTGGCCGACAACGGCGTCGTGCGAGATTCCCCGGCGGCCTCCATGGCCGCATCCCGCCGCCGGCTCGCCTACTTCCTCCAGTCCTGCCGTCCGCTGCGGATGCGGGCACGCTCGTGGCGCTGGGCCACGAGGACATCTGGACTGCGGGCGTTGGTGTTGTGCCGGCGCGGGTAGGCGTGCGGGGCGCGAGTCCGGACGGTGTGGTTGTGGTGGCGGGAGTCCGCGACGGTGAACTGCCGTACGCCGCCGACATAGCCGAGCAGCCCTGCCTGATCGCCCGGACGCGTCCTAGGGTGCCTGATAACGAGTTGGTGCCTCAGTTGGCGACTTAGCCCTCGATCTGGCGAGTTGAGCAGAACGGCCCCCACCAGCGTGGGGGCCGTTCTGTACCGCGGATATTGATAACTCTCCGCGCGGCGTCGGGGTGGCACGGACAACGATCCCGGGATGGCTGTCTCGGCTCCTGCACTGCACCGTACCGGTACCTCGGTCTCACCATGGCTCATTCGGTGACCCGTCACTTGCACGGGTGCCAAGCCTTCGCTCAACTCGCCAGATGAAGCGCTAAGCCCCGTCCCGCCGCCCGGCACTCCCCCAGCTCTCGGCTGCGTTCAAGCAGGGGAGACCCCGTCCGAGAGCTTCCGGCCTCCTTGCGGTCGCACGCACCGGACGACGCTCCTTACGGGCAATCCTTGCCGGTCACGGCACTGGCGGGGCTTGGCTGCATCAGCCCGATCGCCTTCGAGCAGCGATCAATTACGCAAGCCACTGCCGCATAGCGAACGGCGTCCACGCTTCAGGGGGAAGCCCCCCGGGTGTCGTCGACATGCTCTGTGATTCAGATCATGGTCCGCAGGTGCATCGTGGGCCGCGTGCCAGTGCCTTCTACAGGGTGTAGGCAACCGGCGAGAACAGGACAGTGCGGATGGAGCAGAGTCGAGCCCGTGCGTTCGACGAGTTCGTGGCTGCCCGATGGTCGGCGCTGGTCCACCTGGCCCGTCTGCTCGTCGGAGGCGATCGGCATCGGGCCGAGGACTTGTTGCAGGAGTCCTTGGTCAAGCTCTGGTTCGTCTGGCCCAGGATCGCGGACGACGCACCGGAGCCGTACGTCCGCAAGCTGATGATGCGTGCGGCGGCACGCTCGGGACAGCGGCGTTGGTGGGGCGAACGCCCCGTCGAGCAGCTGCCCGAGACGGCCGTTGTCGGCGATGTGTCCGCGGACGTGGTGGAGCGTTCCCGGCTGGAGGCCGCGCTGGCCCAGTTGTCGCCGAAGCAGAGGGTGGCGGTGGTGCTGCGCTACTACCAGGACCTGCCCGAGGGGCAGGTGGCGGAGGTGCTCGGGTGTCCGGTGGGCACCGCTCGGTCCCATGCCGCACGTGGGGTGGCCCGGCTGAGGCAGCTCCTGGGCAATGTGAACGAGCCGGTGCGGTGAAGGAGAGCCCCATGGATCACTTCGAGCGGCAGCTGGCGCAGATGATGCGCGACACCGAGGCGGCGCCCGCACCGTTCGAGCCGAAGCACCGGGAACGCCTCTGGGCAGGGGTGCGCGTCCGCCATCGGAGGCGGGCCGCGCGGAGGGCAGTCGGCTCCGTCCTGGCCGTCGTCGGACTCAGCGTCGGGGTGGCCCTGCTGCCCGGCCATGCAACCCGGGTCGAGCCCAGCCACCCCGGCCCACAACCCGCGACGAGCCCGCCGCTCTCCGCACCGCCCGCGATCCCCGACGCGTCCCCGAGCACACCCTCCCCCTCGGACACCTCCACCGCCCCCGCACCCCCGGACGGGACCGCCACAATCGCGCCGCCAGCCACGACCGGGAGTGCGGCCACGGCCACCGAGCCCCCACCGGGGAGCACGGAGGACGCGTCGCCGCCCTCGACCTGGGCCCCGCCTTCGGGTACGGCAACCGCGCGGAACCAGCCGTCGACCACGTCGTCCTCGCTCGTCACTCCGTAACGCCGTAACACACCGTTGCCCCGAGTGTCTTCGACCTGCCCCGCACAAAGTCACAAAAAGGATAAAACGTGAGAAACCAAGGTTCACTTGCCCTGAAAGGCCTGAGCCGACTGCCGCACCGCGGACCGGTGGCGACACACCACCCGGAGCCCGTCCTGGACGTAGTCATCCCCGTGTTCAATGAGGAGAGAGATCTGGAGCCGAGCGTGCGGCGGCTCCACGCACACCTGTGCGAGAACCTCCCCTATCCGTTCCGCATCACCATCGCCGACAACGCCAGCACGGACAGCACCCCGCGGATCGCCGCTCGGCTGGCGGACGAACTGCCCGAAGCGCAGTGGCTTCGACTGGCCGAGAAGGGGCGCGGCCGGGCGCTGCGTACCGCCTGGTCGCTCTCGCCGGCCCCCGTACTCGCGTACATGGATGTGGACCTTTCCACGGAACTGACGGCATTGCTGCCGCTCGTGGCCCCGCTGCTCTCCGGTCACTCCGACATCGCCATCGGCACCCGCCTGGCTCCCGGTTCCCGGGTGGTGCGCGGCCCCAAGCGAGAGATCACCTCTCGTTGCTACAACGCCCTCCTGCGCTCCGTCCTCGCCGTGGGCTTCTCCGACGCGCAGTGCGGATTCAAGGCGGTGCGGCGTGATGTGGCCGAGCGACTGCTGCCCCTCATACAGGACTCGGAGTGGTTCTTCGACACTGAACTGCTGGTAATCGCCGAGCGTGCCGGGCTACGCATCCATGAGGTGCCGGTCGACTGGGTGGACGATCCCGACACCCGGGTCGACATCCTCGCCACCGCACTGGCCGACCTGCGCGGCATCGCCAGGATCGGCGGGGCACTGGTGCGGGGCACGCTGCCGCCGGGCGGGTCGCTCCGCGACGGTGGCACCGACGCGCCGGGCAGGCTCGCCACCCAACTCGTGTGCTTCGCCGCCGTAGGAGCCGTCAGCACCCTCGTATACCTGCTGCTCTACGCGGCGCTGCGCCCGGCGGCCGGATCCCAGGCCGCCAACGCACTCGCGCTGCTGGTCTGCGCCGTCGCCAACACTGCCGTGAACAGGCGGCTCACCTTCGGCCTCCGTGGCCGCGGCGGTGTGCTGCGCCACCAGAGCAGGGGCCTGGTCGTCCTCCTGATCGGCCTGGCGATCACCGGCGGATCGCTCGCCGCCCTGCACCACGCGGTGCCCTCGGCCGGGCAGGCCACCGAACTCGCCGTACTCCTCGCCGCCAACCTGGCCGCGACGCTGCTGCGGTTCCTGTTCTTCCGGGCATGGGTGTTCCGCGCATGAACAAGACCGTCGCCCGTACGACCGGGACCGGCACCCCGGGCTGGAACGCGAGGCTGTCTCAGCAGCCCGCCACCACGGGCCCCGACCACCGGCGCCGGCTGCGCCGTACAGTCGAGCACTACGGCCCCGTACTGGCCGTCTACGGCACGCTCAAGTTCATCGGCTTCGCCGCCTTCATGTGGCTGCTGCACTCCGCCGGGGACTACCGCACGAGGAACCCGCGCTTCGGCGGCGGCGCCAACCCGTGGGACGTCCTGGCCAGCTGGGACGGCTGGTGGTACCAGCAGATCGCCATGCACGGGTATGACCCTCGGCTAGTCCCGATCCCCGGCGCCACCGGCCCGATCACCCTCGAAGGGAACTCGGCGGCGTTCTTCCCGCTCTACCCGGCGCTGATGCGGCTGGTCTCCGAGCTCACCGGCCTCGGCCTGTACGGCGCCGGCCTGCTGGTCTCCGTCGTCGCCTCCTTGGCCGCTGCCCTGGGCATCTACGCCATCACCGAACGACTCGGCGGCCGACGGGCCGGGCTGGCCGCGGCCGGACTCTGGGCCGTCTGGCCCGGCTCCGGCGTGGAGTGGGCGGTCTACTCCGACTCCCTCTACGTGGCCCTGGCCGTCTGGGCCTGCCATGCCGTCCTGAGCCGCCGCTGGCTCACCGCCGGTCTCCTCACCTGCGTGGCAGGGCTCAACCGGCCCACCGCCGTGGCACTGATCGCCGCCGTCGCCGTCGCGGCCCTGCTCGCGCTCCACCGTCGCCGGGACGGCATCCTGCGTCCGGTGGTCGCGGTGGCCGTCGCCCCGCTCGGCCTCCTCGCCTATCTCGGCTGGGTGGGTCACCGAATGGGGGACTACAGCGGCTACTTCAGACTTCAGTCCGGTGCCTGGGCCCACGAGTGGGACTACGGCCGACACACCCTCGACGTCCTCACATCCGTCCCGGTGGGCCACGCCGACTATCTCTCCGCCTGGCCCTTCGCGGACCTGATCGGCGTCGGTGTCGTCCTGCTCGCGATCGCACTGCTTTCGCTGCTGATCCGGCTGCGTCCCCCGGTCGTCCTGATGGTCTACACCGTCCTCACCCTTGTCCTCGTCCTCGGCAGTCAGCAGATATTCGGCAACGTCTCCCGCTATCTGCTCCCCCTCTTCCCGCTCTTTCTTCCGCTCGCCCTCGCCCTGCGCCGCCTCGGCCCGACCCACCAGCTCATGCTCCTCGGCATCGCGGCCCTGGCCTCCGGCTCGTACGCGGGCTACGGCCTCTTCGAACTCGGCGTCCCGTAACCAATGGCCCCAGAAATGGATGTCCAATGACCGGCCCTGCCCAGGCGTCGCGCTGGGCCCGGGCGCGGCCGCAGCGTGGCGGCCTCGGTCGCCATGGCCTGGCGGCGCAGAGTCGGCATCCGGCCCACCCACACCCCGGCCGTGCCGCCGACGCCGTCGGCACTCGGATCGTGGAACCCGTCGGGATGACCGGGGCTGTGCCTGCTGCGGCGCTGGCCGGGGTGGGGCCGTGCCAGGATGGGCGCTGTGGTGTTCTTCCTCGCCGGGGTCCCTTAGAAGTCATCTCAATTGGTGAGCCTGCGGTAGCAGATGAGGGTGCAGGCGATGCTGGTGAAGGCGAGGAAGTGCTCGGCCGCGTTCGTAGCGGCGGTGGAGTCGGCGGCAGAGCGGGATCAGGGCCTGGCTGTCGTGGACGTCGGCACCGGAGATGCCGACGGACAGGGGCAGACCGGTCCGCTCGGTGATCAGGTGGATCTTTGAGCCGTACTTGCCCCGGTCGACAGGATTCGGGCCTGTCAGGTCCCCCTTTTCAGGGCCCGCACGTTCACCGAGTCGATCGCGCAGCGCGACCAGTCCAACTCGCCGCGGGAGCCGAGTTCGTCGAGGACCAGGCGGTGGAGCTTGGCCCACACCCTGGCCTTCGTCCACTCGGCGAAACGTCGGTGGGCCGTCGCGCCGGACGGCCCGAACGACGCCGCCGGCAACTGCTGCCACGTGCAGCCCGACGTGGCCACGAACACGATCGCGGCCAGAACCTCACGGTCACCATGCCTTCGCCGGCCACCGCCCTGAGGCCGCGACGGCGCCTCCGGCACCACCCGTTGGAACAGTTCCCACAAATCGTCCGGCACCAGCCGCTCAACAATCCCCGCCACGACCAACAGCCTACCCAACCAAATGAGATGACTTCTAAATGAGTGTGGGAGAAGGAGCGGGGTCCGGTGCGTGCGATCGCAAGGCGCCGGAGCGTCTGCGTGGCGGAGCCACGTGGGCGGTTCGGCAACGGCGCGAGCGTGCGCACCGGACCCCGCGACGCCGCAGGTATGTGTCAGACACCCCCTAGCCGGCGAGGTCCGCGCCGACCCGGGAGCGGGAGCGGTCGCGGAACCAGGCGCTCGTCCCCACCAGCGCCGCCGCCCCGACCCCGTACAGCGGCAGCCACAGGGTCGTCGTGGCCGCCAGGCATTCGGCAACGGCCTTGCGGGCCTGGTTCTGCTGCGCGAACGCCAGGGCCGCGCCGTCGCGGTGGGCCAGGTTCCCCAGCGCGGCCTCCGTCTGGAGGGCCTGGTACCTGCCCAGCAGCCGGCAGTCGGCACGGGTGCCCGGCATCGGAAACAGCCAGGCCTGACGTTGCAGCAGAGGGGCGAGTGCGATGGCCACGCGCAGGCCGACGACCAGCGCGTACGCGACCAGGCTGCGCAGATACGCCGAGCGGATGTCCGGCGTCCACTCCGCCCGTCGCTGGAAGGCGAGCATCACCGCCAGGAGTGTCACCCCGATGAATGTGGCGAACCACTGCCACGAGCCCTGGGCGAGCGCGAACGTCAGCACTGCGGCGAGCCCGATGCCGATGACCCCCGGGGCGGGAACGGCATCGCCCGCTGCCGCGGATGTCTGCCTCGGGGTCGCTCGGGGGCTGGGATGACTCACGGACCTCTCCTGCGCGCGGGGCCATCAGCATCCCCCACCGTGTGGCGGGGCCCCGGACGCCATGCCGTACCAGCCGGAGGTCCCGCCCGGATGGCCCGCTGCGGGAGGCGGCGACGGACTCGCGCCCGCCCGGCCAGAGCGGTCGCGGGAGGCATGCCAGCCCGTGCGTCAGACCGCGCGTACGGCAGTTACGGGTCGAGGGGGCGCTACGGCGAGTCGGCCGACCGTCGATTTCAGAGATCGGGTCGCCGGGGCCCGGTCGGTGGACGCGAGGCCGGACTCCCAGGCCCAAGCGGCGATGCCCACCCGGTTGCGTACGGCCAACTTGCGCTGGAGGAGTGCCATATGGGACTTGACGGTGGCGAGTGAGATCAGCCGGATGTCGGCGAGGAGCACGTCGCGGCGGAACCGAAGGGCGGCGTCCAGCGCGGCGGCGCCGTCCGCCGCCTCGCCGACACCGGGAGCCGGGTCCGGCGGAAGCCGATCTCCCGGCGGCCGCGCGCCGACGGATTTCACGAACAGTCCCCCACCCGACACGATATGCTGATGCAGATTGTGCAAACGGTTTGCAGAATGGGGAGGGTCATGGCTAATCGAGCGACCGATGCCGGGACGAACCAGAGTGTCGAACGAGCGGTCTCGGTGCTGCGCGCACTCGACTCCGGCCGCGCCGAACTGCGCGTCTCGGACGTCGCCGAGCTCACCGGACTGGGCTCCTCCACCACCTCCCGCCTCCTGTCCACCCTCGAACGCCTCGACATGGTCGAACGCGACCCCGTCAGCAACCTCTACCGGCTCAGCCTCGGCATCCTCCCGCTCGCCGCCACCGCCGCCAATCGCCACCCCGTCCACCGCGCCGCCCGCATGGTCCTCCAGGACCTCGCCACCCGCACCGGACTCGGAGCCAACGTGGCCATCCGCCGCGGCGCGGAGCTGATGTTCCTGTGCAACTTCGAGGGGACGCGCGCCCCCAAGTCCTACACACAGGCCGGACACACCGCCCCGCTGCACGCCACCGGCATCGGCAAGTGCCTGCTCACCGGACTCACCCCGAAGGAACGCCGCACCCTGCTCCCCGAACCGCTCGCGGCGCACACCGATCACACGACGACCAGCCACGACCTCCTCGACGCCGAGATCGACACCGTCCGCCGCACCGGCTACGCCGTCGAGGCCGAGGAGCGCGCCCTGGGCCGCGCTTCCCTCGCCGCACCCGTCCGGGACGTCTCGGGGGACGTCGTCGCCGCGATCTCCCTGTGGGGCCCCGCCTCCCTCCTCGGCAACCACGCCGAGGCCGAAGGGCAGCGCCTCGCCCTCACCCGCGAGGTCATCGAGGCCGCCGACGCCATCAGCCAGGCGCTCGGCGCCCTCTGAACCACGCAGTGAGGTGAAGGGGCGATGGGGCCCGGGGAGGCCGAACGACCTTTCCCGGGCCCCTTCGCCCTTTCGGCCTTTCAGCCCTTCGCCCTTTCAGCCTTTCAGCCTTTCAGCCTTTCAGCCTTTCGGCCTTTCGTTCCTTCGCCGCGCAGCCATGCGTCGCGCGGCTATGCGCCGTACGCCTTGAACGCGATCACGTGCGCGTGCCGCGCCCCGTGCGTCGCGTCCACCACGAGCCGCAGCGCGTCGGTGCGCACGGGCCCGCCGTCCGGGCCGACGAGCTCGTGCACGCGGTGGCGGCGGCGGTTGTCCGTCACCGTCAACAGCGTGCGCCAGGCGCCGTCGGGCTCGCGGCTCTGGACGCGGTAGTCACGGACCAGTTCCGGCATGACCTCGAACGGGGTGCGGTGGCGGTGCAGGTTGTTGAGGTACTCGTCGACGTCGTCGTCGAACACCACGCGCGTCTCGGTGAGCCGCTGCTCCTCGTCCCAGTCGAGGCGCAGCCACTCCGCGGCCCGGTCCGGGTCGGCCAGTCGCCGGGACGACCACATCTGCGGTCCCCCGTACGGGCGCTGGAATCCGCCGACGGCCCGCTCGGGCAGGAACGCGGCGGTGTCCGGGGCCGCGCGGAAGCCGAAGGTGCTGCGGCGCAGACCGCGGGCCTGCCACTCCAGGACCAGCTGGCCTTCCTCCTCCGGGATGTCGTGGTCGACGGCCGCGTCCCCCTCGACCCTGCTGCGCAGGGCGAGGACGCCGTCGGTGCGCTCGGGGACGAGGACCAGCGCCGCGCCCGGGCAGGCGCGCACGATCAGGACGACGTTCTCCGGGGCTTCCGGGCGGTGGCCGAGGCGGGCCGTGACCCAGTGGGGGCCGTCGGCCGGCACGGTGACCGTGGTGGTGAGCAGACGGTCGACGGGGACCGCGTTCTCGGGGCGGCCGGTGCTCCACAGCTCCACGGTGAGTTCGCTCGGCCGCTCGCCCGGCGCGCCGCGGACGAGCAGGTCGACCGTGTCGAGGGCGGGGTCCGCCGGCAGCAGCAGCGCGAGGTCGCGGGTGAGCGGGTACGGTTCGCCGGGCGCGGCCGGCGAGGGTTCGGCGGCCAGGCGGCCCAGGTGCGAGGAGGCGCTGACGCGGGCCGTGCGCGCCAGGTTGTCGGGGTCGTCGTCGGCGAGGCCGATGACCGAGGCGTCCTGCCGCAGCAGGGTGCGGCGCACCAGTTCGGGCCGCTCGGCGGCGAGTTCGCGCGGGTCGAGGCCCTCGGCGACGCACAGCGCGGCGGCCGTGCCCGCGGCCTCGCCGAGGGTGGCGCAGGTGGCCATGACGCGGGTGGCGCCGAAGGCGACGTGGGTGGCGGAGATGTTGCGCCCGGCGAACAGGAGGTTCGTGACGTTCGCCGAGTACAGGGAGCGCAGTGGGATGTGGAAGACGCCGTCCGCGTAGCGCTGGCGGGCGCCGGGCTCGTCGGCGTACATGCCCTGCACCGGGTGGAGGTCGACGGACCAGCCGCCGAAGGCGACGCGGTCGTCGAACTGCCGCTGGTCGAGGATGTCCTGCTGGGTCAGCACGTGGTCGCCGATGAAGCGGCGGTACTCGCGCTTGCCGGGGAGGCTGCCGACCCACTCCAGCGTCAGGTTCTCGGCGTCCGGGAACTCGCCGGAGTTCTTGATGTGGTCCCAGATGCCCATGATCACGGCCTGGAGTTCGTCGCGGATGCGCTCGTTGTCGTGGACGGTGTCGAGCTCGCCGCCCCACTCGATCCACCAGTAGTCGCAGCCGTTGTCGCCGGTGCGCAGCACACGGTTGCGCAGGATGGGAGTGGTGGAGAGGTCGCGGGCGGAGGCGGGCGGCACGAACTTCACCGGCCGGCCCAGGTCCTTGGTGTGGAACAGGATCGTCGACCCGAGCAGTGCCCCGTCCCCCTCCTCGGGCGCCCAGGGCTCGCCGAACTCCGCGTGGGCCTCGCGGCCGATGCGGTGGCGGGCGCCGGCGAGGTGGCCGAGCAGGCCGTCGCCGGTGCAGTCGAGGAACTGCCGTGCGTGGAAGGTGATGCGCCGCTCGGAGCCCATCATCCAGCCGGTGCAGGAGCGCACCTCGCGGGCGTCGTCCGGGCCGCTCGCGTCGACCTCCCGCACGTCAGTGTTGAGGTACAGGTCGATGCCCGGTTCGGCCCGGACGGCGTCGAGGACCACCTGGTCCCAGTAGTACGGGTTGCCCTCGGGGTTGCGGTACTGGTTCTCGGTGTACAGCTCGCCCATGATGCCGGTCTCGCGGGCCCAGCGGTGCACGCCGTGGGCGGTGGCGCCGCAGACCCAGACGCGGACCTCGCTGCTGGCGTTGCCGCCCAGGACGGGCCGGTTGTTGACCAGGGCGACGCGTCGGCCGAGCCGGGCCGCGGCGATGGCCGCGCAGGTCCCCGCCAGGCCACCGCCGATGACGGCGATGTCGTAATGGACCTCTTCTTCCCGCACGGTGCGGCCTCCTCGGTATGAAGCACGGATACTCTCCGCCACAGCGGAGCCGCCATGAACGTACATCACATGCATATTGTGCAACCACTGTTCAGCCAGTGGGATGTGCTGTAGGTTTCCGGCACAGCCGATGACACCGCCACCGCGGGCCGACAACCAAGCTCGCGGCAGGTGCGGCGGGTTCGCCGGTCTCACGCAGAACCGGCGATTCACCGACCAAAAGGGTTGACGCCGTCGCACGATATGGAGAACGATCCCGCATGCTGCAACTTGCGTTCAATGGAGCATGCATGGCATTCACACAGGGCCTCGGCCGAAGCAGGGGACAGGGCGGCTCACCGCTCGCGTCCGGGGGCGCCGCGTCCGCCCGGCGGCGCACGGCCTTCCGCGCGACGGCCTCCCGTGCCACGCCCTGCACCACCGCTCCCGCCCCGTTCGAGAGGACACACCCATGAGTACGGCCGCACCTCCCCAGAAGGCCGCTCCACGCCGTGAGGGGACCGGCGGACGGCTCTCCAACGGCGCGTTCGCACTGCTGCTGACCGCACCGGGGCTCGCCCTGTTCGCGACGATCATCATCTATCCGCTGCTGTCGGCGCTGTTCACCGGCTTCTTCAAGCAGGACCTGCGGCTTCCGGGCCGGGAGTTCGTCGGCCTGGACAACTTCGCCTACTGGCTGGACGGCGACTTCCTCACGATCCTGAAGCAGACGCTGGTCTTCACCGTCGGCGCGACGCTCGTCCCCTTCGTGATCGGCTTCGCGCTCGCGCTCGCGCTGAACTCGGGTCTCAGGGGCAGCGGCTTCCTGCGCGGCCTGTTCCTCTTCCCGTGGGTGATCCCGGGCGTGGTGGTCTCCTTCCTGTGGATGTGGATCTTCAACGCCAACTACGGCGTGCTGAACGGCGTCCTCATGAAGGCCGGGATCATCGAGGAGTCCGTCTCCTGGCTCGGCCGGCCCGGCACCGCCATGCTCGCCGTCATCGTCACCAAGACCTGGGCGAGCTTCCCCTGGATGATGGTGATGCTCCTGGCCGGTCTGCAGACCGTGCCCAAGGAACTGCACGAGGCGGCCTCGATGGACGGGGCGGGCTCGGTCCGGCGCTTCTTCGCCGTCACCTGGCCGCAGGTCCGCGGTGTCGCCTCGATCGTGCTGCTCCTGGAGTTCATCTGGAACTTCCAGCACTTCGACACCATCTACGTGCTCACCGGCGGCGGCCCGGCCGGCGCCACCGAGACCTTCGCGACCGCCGTGTACCAGACCGCCTTCAAGGGCTTCGACATCGGCCGGGCGACCGCGCTGGGCGGCCTGTGGATGCTGCTCCTGCTCCTCCTGGTCGTCGTCTACCTCAGGATCACCGAGCGGAAGGGCGACGCCCGATGACCTCCACGACCCCCGCGACCTCCATGACCCCCGCGAACTCCACGGCCTCCATGACCTCCGCCCCGCTGTCCGACGCCGACCGGCTGCCGCCGTCCGCCGCGTCCGCCGGGCGCACCTCGCGGCGCCGGATACGCAAGGACCTGCTGCGCTCGCGGATCGCCGCCTGGACCGCGGTCCTGGTGATCGGCGCCTTCGGCATGCTGCCGGTCTACTGGCTGCTGGCCACCGCCCTGAGCAGTCCCGAGCAGACATTCCAGTTCCCGCCGAGGCTCGTGCCCACCGACATCACCTTCGGCAACTTCACGGCCCTCGCCGAGAACAGCCAGCTGATCACGTATCTGGTCAACTCCCTCATCGTGGCCTCGATCACCGCCGTGCTGAGCGTGGTCGTCGCCACGTACATGGGCTACTCGTTCTCCAAGTTCCGCTACCGGGGGCGGCGCTCGCTGATGCACCTGGTGCTGGCCTCCCAGATGTTCCCGCAGGCGCTCCTGCTGGTGACGCTGTACGCCGTGTTCTCCAGCTTCGGCCTCCTGAACACGTACACCGCCCTGGTGCTGTCCTTCACCACGTTCACGATGCCGTTGTGCGTCTGGATGCTGAAGGGCATCTTCGACACCATCCCGGACGCCCTGCTGGAGGCGGCGTCCATCGACGGCGCGTCCCGGTGGCGGACGCTGCACTCCATCGTGGCGCCGCTGGCCGCGCCGGGCATGATCGCCGCCGGCCTGTTCGCCTTCGTCCGCGGCTGGAACGACTTCATCTTCGCGGTGACGCTGGCCGACAAGGAGAAGCAGACCCTGCCGCCCGGCCTCGTCTCCACCTACATCGGCGAGTTCCAGACCGCCTGGCCCGAGTTGATGGCGGCCTCGCTCATCGTGTCCGTCCCGGTGGTCATCGCCTTCATGTTCCTGCAGCGCTACCTCGTCGGGGGCATGACCGCCGGCTCGGTCAAGAGCTGAGCCCAGCGCCTCGGCCACGAGCCGAGCCCAGTGCCTCGGTCACAAACCGAAACCCGCGGGGCCCGGCGGAGAGCTGAGCCCCGCGGGCTCCGCCCGCACCCTCCCCCACGCACTCCCTTCCGCCCCTTCCCCGATGGAGACACCATGACCACTTCTGGCATCAGCCGGCGCGGCGCGCTGCGCATGTTCGGCATCGGCGCGCTCGGTGTGGCCGGCGCCGGCGTGCTGGGCGCCTGCGCACCGTCCGGCGCCGGCTCCTCCTCCAACGGAGGCGACACGAAGTCCAAGAACTTCGACTTCACCTCCTGGTCGCTCAACGAGGAGGCCGCCAAGCCCGCGATCGAGAAGATCATCGCGGCGTGGGAGAAGGCCGAGAACTCCAAGATCCGCTCGGTCTCGTACCCGTACAACGAGTACCTGAGCCAGCTCACCCTCAAGCTCGGCGGCGGGGAGACGACCGGCGCGGTGCACCTCGACATCGCCTGGCTCGCCGCGGTGGCGCAGATGGGCAAGCTCGCCGACCTCGGCGCCGTGGCCCCGAAGGGCGGCTACACCAACGTGGCGCTGGACAGCGGCACATACGACGGCAAGCAGTACGGCCTGCCGTGGAACACCGGCTCGATCGGCCTGATCGCCAACTCCCAGCTCCTGGAGAAGGCCGGCATCAAGAAGCACCCCACCACGGTCGAGGAGTTCGAGGACGCGCTGCGGGAGCTCAAGGGGCTCGGCGGCGGCGTCGTGCCCTACGCCGCGGCCACCAAGGTCGCGCAGCTCAAGGACATCTTCCCGTGGATGCAGACCTTCGGCTGCACGCTCCTGGAGGACCAGAAGGTGACCATCGGCGACGACGCCTCCGTCGACGCGGTCACCTGGTACAAGAAGCTGCACGACGCGAAGCTGATCGCCGCGGACGTGGACCGCTTCGACGCGCGTGCCCTGTTCGGCCAGGGCAAGGCCGCCTTCTACGACGACGCCATCATCGGCAAGGGCGTGACCTCGGCCCAGTCCAAGGACAAGTCGCTGGCCGACGCCATGCGGCCGATGCAGCGCCCGGTGCTGCGCCCGGGTGACACGCCGCAGGCGCTGCTGTGGGGCGGCGTGATCGCGATCGTCAAGGGCAAGGGGCAGGACGCGGCGACGCAGTTCGCGCTGCACACCACCTCCGACCGCGCCACCACCTCCGCGTACTTCGCGTCCCGCGCCCTGCCGCCGTCCACCACCGCGGGCCTGGCCGCCCCGGAGGTCGCGAAGGACACCTTCACCACCGAGTGGACCGACAAGATCACCAAGACGGCGACCGGCAGCCCGTTCTGGCAGTTCGCGCAGAACGCCCAGATCGAGGAGGCCGTGGCCAAGCAGGTCCAGGCCGTCCTGGTCGGCAGGTCGAAGCCGAAGGACGCGATGAAGAAGGCCGGCGAGGAGGTCGCCGCCCTCATCAAGCGCTGAGCCGGCGCGTGACGGCCCGAGGGCCCGGTGAAGGTCGTTCGGCCTTCACCGGGCCCTCCTTCGTCTCGCATATGTCTTCCCCACAACGTATTTCAGATCCGCATTGTGCAATCTCTATTCATAATCCGGGATCTGTTGTAAGTTTCCGGCGCGGCGGGGCGGTGGACCGGCCCCGGGGCACCCCCGGGCCGTTCCGGGCCGTTCCGGGCCGTTCCCAGGCCACTCCCGAGCCGCTCCCGGTCCGTTCCGGCCGTTCCCGCACGCCCCACCGTCCCGCCCGTCTCACCCGCACACCCGCACACCCGCACACCCGCGAAGGAGTTCACCTTGCGACGTCCCACGGCACGCGCGTACGCCGCCTCGGCCGCGGCCCTGGCCGCCCTGCTCACGTCCGTCCCGGCCGCCCAGGCCGACGGCACGGCCCGTACGGCTCACACCGCCCGCGCGGCGGTCGCGGCGACGGTGATCGAGAAGGTCCCGTACGCGATGGACTCGTCGAACCAGGCCGCCTGGTGGACGCCGGTCGCCACGTACAAGGGCCGCGGCCAGTACACGTACTTCGCCTTCAACGAGCCCGGCTCGACGGCCGCCACGCACCGCCCGGCCATCGCGCGGCGCGACCCGGACGGGGTCTGGAGCCGTCTGCCGCTGCTCGACAAGAGCGGGCAGCAGGCCGAGTTCCCCGACGACAACGGTCACAGCCAGCCGTCCGTCGCGCGCGACGGCAGCGGCCGCCTGCACGTGTTCGCCTCCATGCACGCCAACGCCTGGCGCTACTACCGCACCGAGGCTCCCGGCGGGGACGTCACGGACCACGCGGCCGAACTGCCCGACCAGGGCGTGGGCATCACCTACCCGATCGTGGCCACCGCACCCAACGGGGATCTGTATCTGGCCGCCCGCGTCGGCTCCGGCGCCGACCAGCGTCCCGGCAAGCTGTACCGCTGGGACGACGCCGCCGCGCGCTGGAGCGTGGTCGCCACCTTCGCCGGCGCGCTGAACCGCTCCGTGTACCCCGACGACCTGACGGTGGACGCCGCCGGGCGCGTGCACCTCCTCTACGAGTGGGCCAAGGCCCCGGCCACCGGGTTCCGGCACCAACTCTCCTACCTGCGCTACGACCCGGCGACCGGCGCCTTCGCCGACAGCGCGGGCGCGGCCCTCACCACCCCGGTGACCCCCGCCACGTCCGACGTGATCCAGGAGCTCACCACGGGTGAGGAGTGGAGCATCGACAACGCCTATCCGGGCCCGGCGGTGCAGAGCGGCAAGCTCACCCTCGACGGCTCGACCCCGAAGGTCGCCTACCGCTACCGCTCCGCCGACAGCGGCGGCGACTTCCGGGTGTACTACGCGTACCCGAGCGGCGGCGGCTGGGCCCGCCAGACCGTGTACGCCGGCGGCCAGACCGCCGCGGCCCTCGGCATCACCTGGGACACCGCGGACGCCAAGCGCGTCTACTACGTGACCGGCTCCGGCGCCGACCGCGTCTTCGCCGCGACCGAGTCGGGCGGCACGTGGACCTCGCAGCCCGCGGCGCCGGGCGTGAGCGCGGACCGGCTCGCGGTCCGGCGGGACTCGGACGGGAACGACGTGCTGTACCTCCCGGACACCGCGCACAACTCGCTCTACTACGCGCGCCGTTGACCCCGGGCCGCGCGCGCTTCTCCAGTTCCCCTGTTCTTCAGTTCCTCAGTTCTCCAGTTCTCCGGAGTGCGCGGGGCATACGACGAAGCCCTTCCCCCATATGAGGGAAGGGCTTCGTGAGCGAGCGCTGGGCAGGCCTTGCACCTGCATTTCCCCGCAGGAAGCGGAGCGTCTTTCCTTGGACCACCAACGCAGTGTCAGTTGCCGTGTGTCGCGGCGAACTTTCTAGATCAACTATAGCGCACGCGAGCGGCTGTCCGACCCCGGCCGCCCTCGGAAGCGCTCTTCGTCCGGCCGGGCCCAGGAATCCGGCATGCGCGGGGTCGGCGCGTTCAACGGCACTCCGGTGGCCGCCAGTCGAGGACCGGGCCGAGTACGGACAGCATGGCCGAGGAAGGAGTCAGGCGGAGGACCCGGTCGCGCACGAGTCGCACGGGGGCCCGGCCCCACTGCGCGACGGCCCCGATCCGGTGGGAACACCGGGCGATCATCTGTGTGCGGGGGCGACGTTCGCGGTCGTAGGAAGCCAGCGCGGAGTCCACCCCGGGGTGGACTGCCAGCAGCGCGGCCAGGGTGACGGCGTCCTCCAGCGCCTGGTTGGCGCCCTGGCCGAGGTTGGACGTCATGGCGTGCGCGGCGTCGCCGAGCAGGACGCACCTGCCGCGGACGAACGTGTCCAGCGGCGGCAGTTCGTAGATGTCATGACGCATCACCGCGTCCTCGGAGGCGGCGGCCAGCAGTTCCGGCACCGGCTCGTGCCAGTCGTGGAACCGCCGCCGCATCTCGGCGAGTTCGCCGTCAGGGCCGCGTCGCCCCTCCGGGGCGTCGGCGACGCCGAACAGGTAGACGCGCCCGTCGGCGAGGGGAGCGACGCCGATGCGTCCGCCCCGTCCCCAGGTCTCCCCTCCCACCCGCAGCCGTCGGCCGGGGTCGACGACCAGTCGCCAGGCCGTGTATCCGGCGTAGCGGGGCGGGAGGGCGTGCGGCCAGAGCGAGCTTCGCACGGTGCTGCGGATGCCGTCGGCTCCCACCAGCAGATCGGCGCGCGACGTCCCCCGCGTGTGCCGGACCTCGACGTACGAGCCCGAGTCCTCGACGGCCGTGAGGCGCGTGCCGGTGTGCAGGGTGCCGGCGGGAAGAGCCCCGCGCAGGATGTCGAACAGGTCCGCGCGGTGGATCACCCCGAGCGGACCGTACCGGCGTTCGAGCTCTTCGGTGTCCGTACGCGAAAGCCAGCGGCCGGCCGCGTCCCGGATGCCGGCCCGCGTCTCGACGAGGGCACGGGCGCGCGCCTGCTCGTCCAGGCCCGTGCGTCCAGCGCACGCACGCCGTTGGGCCACACCGACAGCCCGGAACCGGCCTCTCCGAATTCTGTGGCGCGTCCCAGCACCTCCACTCGCCACCCGTGCCGGATCAGTGCGCCCGCGACGGCCAGACCGCCGATCCCGACCCCGACCACGATCGCCTTGCCCGCGTGCGCGCCCGTGCGCGACGCCCCCTCACCGCTCATCACCTCTCCCCTCTACATCTGTAGCGGTCGGCCGAATACTACAGATGTAGAGTGGGTGGTCGCAGACAGGGCTGCCGGAAAGGAACGAGGAAACAGTGACCGAGCCAATGTCAAGGCGGCAGCGACTGGCCGACGCGGCGATCAGCACCCTGGCCCGGGCGGGTATGCGCGGCCTGACCCACCGTGCGGTCGACGAGGCCGCGGGCGTGCCGACCGGCACGTGTTCGTACTATTTCCGCACCCGGCAGGCGCTCCTGCAGGCGGCGGTCGAGCGGTTGACCGAGGCGGATCTCGCCGACCACCCCGCCGTCCCGGAACCGGCGGACATCGACCAGGTCGCCGCGGCCGCCGCCGCCCTCGTCGAGTACTGGGTCACCGCCGGCCGCGAACGGATGCTGGCTCGCTACGAACTGTCCCTGGAATCCACGCGGCGGCCCGAACTGCACGCCGTCCTCGTCGCCGCGGGCAAGGTCCACCGGGCGGCGGCACAGGAACTGCTCACCGTCGCGGGAGCGTCCGATCCGCCGTCACAGGCGCCTGTGTTCGTGGCCTTCCTGGACGGTCTCGTCTTCGACCGGCTGGCGGGCGCGGGCACCCGTCATCCGACCTCCGAGGAGCTCCGCCGGCATTTCCTCGACCTGCTCCACGGCTTCGCCAGGCCGTCTCGTCCGTGAGCCGGACGGGACCCGGCCGGGACCTCCCCGTTCTGCGGCCGGCGGCGTTGTCCGAGGCGGCGGTTACGATCCGGGCCATGCGTCTTGAAGAACAGTTGGACGAGCTGGCGGAGCTGGGGCTGCCGCTCGCGGCCGGCCGGACCGTGGACGAGTTGCTGTACTCGTGGCCCCGGGAGGAGTACGAGCGCAGGCCCTTCGACCTGGTGCTGTTCGCGCTGGGCTGCGAGGTCGAGGCCGAGCCGTGGGGGCGGTGGTTCTGCGACCGGGCGTGGCACTTCGACACCGAGTGCGTCCGCGGCCCGGGCTCGTACGTGACGATAGCCCGGCAGTTGTGCCGGACAGCCGGCCGGCCGGACGCCCTGTCCGGCCTGCGGGACCACGTCGACCTCGGCACGGAGGAGGCGTGGATCGAGTACACGGCCGACGGCCGGCGGGTCGACTGGCCCATCGAGGTCAGGGACGACTGGGCCGATCTGATGGTGGTCGGCTATCTCATGGACGAGCTGGAGCACGGCGGCCGGCGCTTCCACGTCCGCCCCAACGGCCAGGCCATGACGCTCTTCTTCCTCGACGACGACACAGCCGCACGACTCAACGCGCTGGCCGGCGGGCAGGTGGTCGCCCCGTTCCCCGGGTAGCGCACCCGCCCACGGGACCGGGCCGGCAACCGTCAGCCCGGCCCGCGTCGCCCCGTGTCGCCCCGCCCCGGTGCACGTCGGGCGTGGCCGGGGCGGGGCATGCCGCGGGTCAGAACTTCCAGGCGGGGTCGTTCGCGATCTTCAGCATCGCGGTGGTGTCCAGCCGCGGCTGCGCACGGGTGCCGCTCGTCTCCTTCGCGTCCGTCCGGCCGGCCCACTGCTGAAGGGTCACCGTCCGGCCGTCCTTGCGGAGCACCCGGACGTACCAGGACTGCTGTCCGTCCTCGGGCAGCCGCAGTGTCACGGCCTCCGCCCGTGCGCCGTCGGCGAGTTCGACCACCTGGCAGTCGCTCGCCGGGGCGGCGTCGCGCGGGGCCGGCGCGCCGGGCCGCGGTGCGACCTTCGGCAGCGTGATGCTCGCGCAGAGCGGCACCTGCGGGCCCTTGGCCGTGTATTCCGCGCCGCCGACGAACTGCACCGGGCCGGTGCCGTCGTCCCAGCGCACGCGGTAGGTCCGGCCGGGGAAGTCTCCCTCCCGGACCGTGGCCTTCCCCGGCGGGAGCAGCCGGACCAGGGTGCCGGCGAGCCGCTCGCTGCTCCACCGGGTCGTGTGCTCGGTTCCCGGGCCGAAGGCGTCCGGCCGCAGGCTCCGCGGCGCCGCGCTGTCGGCCGCGGCGGGCACCAGCGGGCCGACGAGCGGGTCGGCCGCGGCCGACGGGGCCGGGCCGGCGTCCGCGCCGGGCGTGACCAGTGCCAGGGCGGCCACGGCCGCTCCCGCGGTCAGGCCGGCTCCGGCGAGTGCTCCGCGGCGGCGGAGACGGCTGCGCCGTCCGGCCGAGACCACCGCGTCCACGCTGGTCCGCAGGGGCGGCTCGGCATGGAGCCCGGCCTCCAGAAGGGTCTTGACGTCGTGATCGTTCATCGCAGTGCGGCCTTTCCTCGGGTGGAATCGGCTGAAGGAGCCGAAGAAGTCGGAGTGGTCGAAGGGGCGAGCGCCTCGAACGTGTCGGCGTCCGCGTGGTCCCCCAGGAGGGAACGCAGGCGGTCCAGTGCCCGCGCGGTGTGGCTCTTCACCGTGCCGACGGAGCAGCCCATGGCCGCGGCGGTCGCGGCGATGTCCAGATCGGCCCAGTAGCGCAGCACCACCACCGCCCGCTGCCGCGGCGGCAGGACGGCCAGTGCCGCGCGCACCTGAAGTCCCAGCGCCGGGTCCATGCAGGGCTCGGCGCGGTCGGGCAGTACGCAGGAGGGCTGTTCGCGACGCCAGCGCCGCCGCATGTGGTCGACGCAGGTCCGGGTCAGTACGCGGTGGGCGTACGCCTCCAGGTTCTGTATCCGGCGTCGCCGCCCCCACACGGAGTACAGCTTCGCCAGCGCGGTCTGCGTGATGTCCTCGGCGTGGTGCCAGTCACCGCACATCAGGTAGGCGGTGCGGCGCAGGTGCACCAGCCGCTCCTGGGCGAAGCCGCGGAATTCCTCCAGGTCACCGGTACGCAATGCGTGCCTCCGTTCGTCTCTGCCCCCTTCGACGGAGCGGGCCCGGCGCGGGGATGTCACGGGCCGTGAGATCTTTCGGAATTTTTTTCTGACGTCCCGTGACATCCCCGCGCACCGTGGCCTCCGTCGTCCTGTCGAGACATGAGAGCAGGCGGCGTCCGCGCCCGGAGTGTCCGCCCGTGCGACGCGGCGGGCGTTCCCGCGGGGCCGCCCGATCGAGAGGACGCGTATGCGAGGCATACGTACAGCAGGCCCGCCGGCCGCCGTCGTGCTGGGCGCGCTGCTGGTCGGCACGGCGGCCGTGCCGCACGCCGGGGCGGCCCCGCCGGGCTCGGCCGCGGCGGCCGGGACGGCCGGGACGGGGTCCGTGGTGCGGACGACGCTCATCACGGGCGACGAGGTCACCGCCCGGGTGGGCGCTGACGGCGCGGTGTCCGTGGTCGCCGTGCGGCCCGGCCCCGGGCGCGAGGACATCGCGTTCACCCAGCGGGGAGCCGGGGGTTCGGTGTCGCTGGTGCCGCAGGACGCGGTGGCTCCGCTGCGCGCCGGACGCCTGGATCCGCGGCTGTTCGACATCACGGGACTGGTGGCCCAGGGGTACGACGACGCCCGCAGCCCGCGGCTGCCGCTGATCGTCACGTACGACAGGGCCGTCGCCGGGAAGGCGGCTCCGCGGCCACCGGCCGGGACGGCCGCCGTAAGCGACCTGACGAGCGTGCACGGCGCCGCGCTGCGGGCCGACAAGAAGCGGATGTCACGGCTCTGGGAGCAGTGGGGGCCCGCCGCTTCGGAGCGACGGTCGGCGGCCGCCCTCGCCCCGGGCGTGGCCAAGGTGTGGCTCGACGGCAAGGTCGGCGCCAGCCTGGACCGCAGCACGGCCCAGGCCGGCGCGCCGCAGGCGTGGAAGTCCGGCTGGACCGGAAGGGGCGTGAAGGTCGCGGTGCTGGACACCGGCGTCGACTCCACGCACCCCGACTTCTCCGGTTCGATCGCCGAGTCGGCGGACTTCACACAGGGCGACGGCGCCGTGGGCGGCTCCGTCGTCGACGGCGACGGCCACGGCACGCACGTGGCCTCCACGGTCGCCGGGGACGGCGCCGCGTCCGACGGCCGCTACCGGGGCATGGCCCCCGACGCCGAACTGCTGGTCGGCAAGGTGCTGGACGACGACGGCGGCGGGCAGGAGTCGTGGGTCCTGAAGGGCATGGAGTGGGCCGCGGCGCGGGCGCCCATCGTCAACGTCAGCCTGTCCGGCGCCGCCACCGACGGAACGGACCCCCTCTCGCAGGCCGTGGACAACCTCTCCGCCGAACACGGCACGCTGTTCGTCGCGGCGGCCGGGAACCAGGGAAGCCCCGGCACGGTCGGCACGCCCGGTGCGGCCGACGCCGCGCTGACCGTGGGCGCCGTCGAACGCGACGACACGCTCGCCGCCCTGTCGAGCCAGGGGCCGCGCCTGGGCGATCACGCGGTCAAGCCTGACCTGACGGCGCCGGGCATCGGCATCGTGGCGGCCCGCGCGACCGGCACCGACGGCGACGAGCCGGTCGACGACCACTACACCGCCCTGTCGGGCACCTCGATGGCCGCGCCGCACGTCGCCGGGGCCGCCGCGCTGCTGGCGCAGGCCCACCCGGACTGGAAGGGGCCGCAGCTCAAGGCCGCGCTGCTCTCCTCGGCGAAGCCGATCGCCGGGCAGGGCGCGTACGAGCAGGGCGCCGGACGCCTGGACGTGGCGCGGGCCACCGCCCAGGACGTGTTCGCCACCGCCGAGGACACCGGTGTGTACTTCGCCGACCCGGAGGCCGCCGAACCGGTCACCCGAACCGTCACGTACCACAACACCGGGGCGGCGGACGTCTCCCTCGCGGTGGCCGCCACCGCCACCGGCCGGGCCGGCGCGCCGGGGCCGAAGGGCCTGTTCACCGTGGAGCCCGCCGCTCTGACGGTGCCCGCCGGGGGCACGGCCCGGACCACGGTCACCATCGACCCGGGCGCCGCGGCGGCCGGGACCTCCTTCAGCGGTCGTCCGACGGCGACCGCCGAGGGCGGCACCGCGGTGACGGGCCCGGCCTTCGCGGTCACCAAGGAGGCCGTCCATCACCAGGTCACGGTCGAGGCCGTCGACCGCGACGGCGCGCCCCTCGGCCCGGGCTCCCGCGAACAGGGCTTCTCCTCCATACAGTTGACCAACCTCGACGACGGCCGGATGTTCGGCCTCGCCTTCGACGGCGGCACGGCCACCGCACGCGTGCCGGAGGGCCGCTACAACCTCGGCGGCACCCTGGTCACCCCCGGAAACGGGGACTCCGCGCCGACGTCGACCCTGTTCCTCCAGCCCGAGCTGGACGTGCGCGGCGACGCCGCGTTCACCGTGGACGCCCGGCAGGGCAAGCCGATCACCGTCGCCGTCCCGGACCCCGGCGCACAGCCGTACTCGCTGTCGGCCGGCTACTGCTACCGCCCGGCCGGGGACCGGACGTGCGTGGACGAGGGCGCCCTGCTCGGCAGGCCGGGACGGCTCTACGTCGTGCCGGGCGCACGGGTCTCCGGGGGCACGCTCGACTTCTACGTGCGCAGCATCCAGAACGGCGCGCGGGCCCCGAAGGGGCGCCTGCCCGACCGCTACGACCTGCTGCTGCTCACCACGGGTTCGCTCCCCGACCCGGCGTTCCGCCTCGCCCGGAAGGATCTGGCCGCCGTCAGGAACGACTACTACGCGCAGGGGCCCGGCACCGCCGGCAGCACGTCCAGCTGGCCCACCGAGTCCGGTCTGGGCGGGATGAGCTTCGTCGAGCCGGACTTCGCGCTGCCCGCGACCCGCACCGAGTACCTGACCGTGCGCGGCCAGCGGCGCGAGACGTACTTCAGCCAGCAGGTCGGCGAGGGCGGCGAGTACCCGCCGCTGCCCGTCACGCAGACCGGCGCCGTCTCGTGCGCGGCCGGCGGCACCTGCGTCGACCGGTGGAACGCCGCCGTCATCGGGCCGGGCCCGGCCCCCGTCAAGAACGGCGCGCCGTCGATCGGCCGCGCCAGCGACGGCGTCATCAGGGCGGAACCGCAGCTGTTCAGCGACGCCTCCCCCGGGCACTACGGCGGCCCGATGCCGAACTGGCTGGAGGACACCGTGCACATCGCCCTCACGAAGGACGGGCGCAGGATCGGGTCCGGCGACTCCCCCAGGGCCGCCTTCGCGGTCCCCCAGGAAGCGGCCACGTACCGGTTGACCGCCCGGGCCACCCGCGAGGAGCCGTGGGCGTCGTTGTCGACGTCGGTGACGGCGGAATGGACCTTCCGCTCCGCGGCGGTCGCGCCCGGCCCCGGCGGTGCGGTGCGCACCGAGGCGCTGCCCCTGGACGTCGTGCGTTTCACCGCCCCCGTCGACACCGCCAACCGGGCCGCCCGTACGAAGCACACCCTGACCGCGCGCGTCGAACGGCAGGCGGGCGCCGCGTCGTCCAGGACCAAGCGCCTCACCGTACAGGTCTCCTTCGACGACGGCGCGACATGGCGGGACGCCCCGGTCACCCCGGACGGCGATGCGGGCCACCGCGTCACCGTCGCTCCGGGGGCCGGCTCCTTCGTCTCCCTGAAGGCGACGGCGGTCAGCGCCGACGGCGGCACCGTGGAACAGACCATCCTGCGCGCCTACCGCCTGGCCCCCTGACCGACGGGCCCCCGCCCCCTGACCGCAGGCCGGGGCCGGGCCGGGCCGGGGCCGGGCCGGCTGGCAGGCAGGCAGGCAGGCAGCGCTCGTACCGCCTCGATGGCGGCGGGCGCACGGAGGCCCGCGCCGGACGACCATGTCGGCGCGGGCCTCCCGCGAACGCGACGGGCCCGGTCAGGAGCCCGCCCCGGCCGCGTCCCGCTCCTCGCCGTCCGCCGTCGGCCCGCCGACCGGCCGGCTGAAGAGGACGAGCAGATCCCGGACCAGCGCACCGGCCACCCTCACGGCGGAGCCGGCGAATGCGAGCAGTGGTTCCATCGTGGTGTTCCCCTCCTGTCGGTCACGCCGTCGCGCCGTGCCGGTCAGACTATGTGATCAAGGTAATGGCGGGCGCGGGGCGGAAGCCGGTCCGGGCGAGAACGTCACCGCTCCGCCAGTTCTGCCAGCCAGGGGTGTCCGGGACTCACGCGCGTCAGCCACCGGCCGAGCGCGTCGCGCCGTGCCCGGCTCAGCAGCGGCAGGACCCCGTCGAAGTCGACCTGGTCCTTGGGGCGTGTCGCCTTCGCCTTGAACAGCAGCACCAACTCCGGCACCAGATAGGGGATGCCGTCCGCGGTCCGCTCGATGATCGCGTCGTACGACAGCCGCAGCTCCTCGTCCCGCCGGCAGATCCACGTCCCGCCGTCGTGCGGTTCGCGGAAGACGTCGAACCGGAACAGGCCGCTCGCCGGGTCCCGGAACCAGGTCTGGTGCGTGGCGGCGAGCGCCTCGGCTCCCGCCCCCTCCCACACCCGTCCCGAGCCCACCGCGTCGCACGCGTACTCGGGGAAGCGGTCCCGAATCTCCGCGAACCCCGCCGCGGGCACCGCGATCTCCAGATCACCGTGGGGCCGCGACCGCTCCCCCCGGAACAGGTCCAGCGCCCACCCCGCCACGACGCACCAGGGCACGCCGACCCCGCCCAGCCGCTCCGCGACCTGCTCCGGCCGCCAGGCACGCGTCCACCGGGCGTCCACTTCGTCCGTGTCGAGTACGACACCGCCGGGCGGCAGGGAATCGGTCATCGGGCCAACGTACTTCCTCGACCGGCGCGGGGGAGAAACCGGTGGTCCGGAGAACGGGAACGCCCCGTCCGGCCGCCCCGTAGAGGGGCACGGCGTACGTCAGGCGCGGCGGCCCGGAGGGGCGGGCCCGCCGGCGCGAACCGTCGGTGGGAAGGGATGAATCCACAGCGAGATGGTGCAGGCCCGTAGCCATCCGGCGGTACGAAGCCGCCCGAGTGTGAAATCCGCTCGTACAAGACGGGCCACTACTACCTTCGGGTGATACAAGGTTACGAGCCTTGCCCCTCAAATCCCCCTGTGGGTCACTGAAATGGTGAACGGGCGGGCTGCGCATCCCGAGCCGAGGAAGTTGAGAACAGACAACGCTTTGCGGTTCTTCTCCGTGCCCGAGAAGAAGTTACGGCAGCTGGCCCCGGCCTCATGCGCCCGCTCCCCCGGACTCTCGGCAATGTGAACAACTGTGTGCTGCCACAGGCGTCACCTGGCGTCGTCGACAACCGCCCCTTTCCGACGGAAGCCGAACAATTGGGCCGGGCGCGTTCCACCGGTCCCCCACGGGAGAACAAGGAGCGCTGCACATACCCCTCTCCCAGCCAGGGCTCCACCGGCGGCAGAACCCTGGTGGCCATCACGGGAACGGACCTGCCCCACACGACCAAGGTGATATTCGGCGGCAAACCGGCCACCAGCATCACCCAGGTGTCACGACCTCGTGATTCCCGAACCACTCGCTCCAGCCATCGAAAAGCGCGATTACGGACCGCCCACCGTAATGGCGACGGCACTCGAAAGTTCCTCAAGGAGCTCGCATGGAGGAGAAATCCCTAGATTTCCTGACGCCCGAGCCTGATGAATCCGCAAGCGATACAAGCAGGTACGTCAGTCCGGAGACCGGCATCGAGAAAGACCTCGCCGAGGTGCTGGCCGACGTCATGTGCGTCGATCGGGTGTCGATCGACAGCAATTTCTTCGACGACCTCGGCGCCAACTCGCTCGTGATGGCTCATTTCTGCGCCCGAGTCAGGAAGCGGGCGGACCTTCCCTCGGCGTCGATGAAAGACATCTACCGGCACCCGACGATCCGCAGTCTGGCGACGGGGCTCGCGAACGCCGCCCCCGTCGAGCCGTCGGTCCCGGCGCCGTCCGAGGTGGTGACCCCAGTCGGCACGGTGCGGTACGCCCTCTGCGGAACCCTGCAGTTCCTGCTTTTCCTGGGATACACCTTCCTCGCCGGACTCGTTGCCAACCGAGGCTACGTATGGGTCTCCGCCGGGTCGGGTGTAATCGATATCTACCTGCGATCGTTCGTCTTCGGAGGCATCGGCTTCATCGGTCTGTGCACCTTCCCCATCGCAGTCAAATGGCTCCTCATCGGCCGGTGGACATCACGGAATTTCCCGGTCTGGGGTCTGACCTATCTGCGCTTCTGGACCGTCAGAGTACTCATCCACGCCAACCCGATGATCTTCTTCGTCGGCAATCCCTTGTACGTGCTGTACCTGCGAGCGCTGGGCGCACGGATCGGCAAAGGGGTCACGATCCTCTCCCGCAACGTTCCGGTGTGCACCGACCTCCTCACGGTCGGCGCCGGCACCGTGGTCCGCAAAGACTCGTTCTTCCTCTGCTACCGGGCACACGCCGGGCGTATCCAGACTGGCCGGGTCACCCTCGGCCGGGACGTGTTCATCGGCGAGAAGACCGTGCTCGACATCGACACGTCGATGGGCGACGGCGCCCAACTCGGCCATACGTCCACGCTGTACAGCGGCCAGGCGGTCCCGGGCGGTCAGCGCTGGCACGGGTCCCCGGCTCAGCTCACGCAGCACGACTACCTCAGGATCGGGCCGGCCGCATGCGGCACGCTGCGCCGGGCCTGCTTCGGCCTCATCACCGTGCTTCAGCTGTTCTTCCTCTACGTGCCACTGTCCGTCGGGGGCGCGTACATGCTGGTGGCCCAGGTCCCAACGCTGCACAACCGGCTGGGCCCGGGCACGGTGGAGCTCACATCACTGGATCTCTACATCGACGCGCTGGTCCTTTCCCTGCTGCTGTTCTTCGGCGTCGTCGTCGTGGGCCTGGCGGTGATGTTCACCGTTCCGCGCCTGCTGAACCTGGTTGTCAAGCCGAACAAGCTCTATCCGCTGTACGGGTTTCATTACTCGGCGCACCGGGCGATCGGCCGTATGACCAACATCAAGTTCTTCACATGGCTGTTGGGTGACAGCTCCTACATCGTCCACTACTTGCGCGGCATCGGATACGACTTGTCCAAGGTCGAGCAGACGGGGTCGAACTTCGGCACGGAAGTGCAGCAGGAAACGCCGTTTCTGTGCTCGGTCGGGAGCGGAACGATGGTCGCCGACGGGCTCTCCATCATCAACGCCGACTATTCGAGCACGTCCTTCCGGGTGTCCCGGGCCTCGATCGGGTCACACAATTTCCTCGGGAACAACATCGCCTATCCCTCGGGGGCCAGGACAGGTGAGAACTGTCTCCTCGCGACGAAGGTGATGGTTCCGCTCGAAGGCGAGGTGCGCGAGGGGGTGGGCCTGCTCGGCTCGCCGTGCTTCGAGATTCCCCGGTCGGTCGAGCGCGATTCCCGGTTCGACCATCTGCGCGCCGGCGAAAACTTGCGCCGCAACCTCGCTGCGAAGAACCGCTACAACATCCGCTCGATGAGCTTCTTCCTGCTCGTGCGGTGGCTGCACTTCTTCGTGCTCACGCTGCTCGGCCTGGCGAACGCCAAGCTGTACGACTCCTACGGGCATGCGCTGATCCCCGCGTTCCTGGTGCTCAGCCTCGGTTTCACCGCTGTCTACTTCGTACTGGTGGAGCGCGGCATCGCGGCATTCCGCGCGCTGCAACCGCAGGTGTGCTCCATCTACGACCCTTACTTCTGGTGGCACGAGCGCCTCTGGAAGGTGCCCGACACCTACCTCGGCATCTTCAACGGCACTCCTTTCAAGAACGTGATCTGGCGGATGCTGGGGGTTCGGATCGGCAGCAGGGTCTTCGATGACGGCTGCTATCTGACGGAGCGGACGCTCACCACCATCGGGAACGACTGCACGCTCAATGCGGGAAGCAAGATCCAGTGCCATTCGCAGGAGGACGGCACCTTCAAATCCGATCGCAGCACCCTCGGCGCCGGTTGCACCCTCGGCGTGGGAGCCCATGTCCATTACGGCGTGACGATGGGCGCGGGCGCGGTGCTCGCACCCGACTCCTTCCTCATGAAGGGCGAGGAGGTCCCGCAGCACGCGCGCTGGGGAGGAAACCCCGCCACGGAGATGCGAGACGCCCTTGATCAGCCCGAGGCGCTGACGCGGATGGGATAGCAGCTCCGCCCTTGTCGGCGCTGAACAGCACGGTGGCGAAGGCGAATGGAGAGGTACGACCAGATGGGAATGCAAGCGCAGGCCGGCCGGGAGTTCTGGCGCGATGTGCTCGTCGCCGGCGGATTCACCGAAATCCCGCGGTGGACGCTCAATCCGGAGAAGGGCATCGGCGAACACGAGGCGCCGATCCCGGACGACGTCGTCGCGGCGTTGGGCCGGCTGGCCGAGGACCTGGCGGTACCACTCGACTCGGTGCTGCTGGCAGCCCACTCCAAGGTGCTCGCCGCGCTGTCCGGCGAGCACGAGGTCGCAACCGGATACGTCACCGCGGAGGGCGGCCAACCGCTGCTCTGCCGGCTGACGACCGAGCCCGACTCGTGGCGGACGCTGCTGCTGGACGCTCATCGGGCCGTGTCGGACCTGCTGTCGCACAAGGACTACCCGGTCGATGAGCTCAGGTGCGAACTGGGCCTGGCGGAGCCGTCGATCGAGGCTGTGTTCGATCCGCACGGCGTGGGCTGCGAAGCCACCGACAGCACCGTGCTGTGGGTGGGATTCTCGCAACGCGGCCGCCACCTTGTGCTGCGGCTGCGCTATCGGACCGACGCGCTCGACGAGGACTGCGCCGTCAGGATCGCCGGTTACCTCCTCACCGCACTCGCGCTGATCGCCGCCGATCCGGACGCCGAGCACGGGCGCCAGAACCTGCTCTCCGCCGAGGAACTCCATTTCCAGCTCGAATCACTCGCCGGCCCACGCCGGGAACTGCCGGACCGCCGGTTCCACGAACTGTTCGAGCAGCGGGTGGTGGCGCACCCGGACGCCGTCGCAGCGGTGCACGGGGAGCAGCAGCTGACGTATCGGGAACTCAACGCGCGCGCCAACCGGGTGGGACGAGCCCTGCTGGCGCGGGGGCTGCGCCGCGAAGGTGTCGTCGCGGTGGTGACCGAGCGCAACCTGGACTGGATGGCCGCCGTCCTCGCGGTCTTCAAGGCCGGCGGCGTGTATCTGCCCATCGAGCCGCATTTCCCGGCCGACCGTCTCGCGACCATGCTCTCCCGTGCCGCATGCGGGCTCGTGCTGACCGAACCCGGCAGCACCTCCACGCTCGACCAGGCCCTCGACTCGCTGCCCGGGGTCCAAAGGCTCTTCGTCCACGCAGCCTACGAGGAAGACCACGCCGACGGTGATCTGGGCCTCCACATCGCGCCGGACCAGCTCGCCTACATCTACTTCACCTCCGGCTCCACAGGTGAGCCCAAGGGCGCGATGTGCGAGCACGCGGGCATGCTGAACCACCTCTACGCCAAGATCGACGACCTGGAGATCGGCGAGGGACAGGTGGTCGCCCAGACCGCACCCCAATGCTTCGACATCTCGCTGTGGCAGCTGGTGTCCGGGCTCCTGGTCGGGGGGCGGACCCTGCTGGTGGAGCAGGAGGCGATCCTGAACGTCCAGCGGTTCGTCGACAAGATCATCGACGGCCGGGTCGCCGTCCTTCAGGTCGTGCCCTCCTACCTGGACGTGGTCGTGTCCTGGCTGACGCAGCACCCCTGCGAGCTGCCGGACCTGCGGTGCGTGTCGGTCACGGGCGAGGCGCTGAAGAAGGAGCTCGTGCAGCGCTGGTTCGCCGCCCAGCCCGGGATCAAGCTGGTCAACGCCTACGGGCTGACCGAGACCTCGGACGACACCAACCACGAGGTCATGGACCGCGCGCCCGACGGAGGCCGGGTCCTGCTGGGTCCCGCGGTCAACAACGTGCACGTCTACGTCGTCGACGAGCACCTGATCCCGGTGCCGCTCGGAGCCCCCGGCCTGATCGTGTTCTCCGGCGTCTGCGTCGGCCGCGGATACGTCAACGATCCCGAGCGCACCCGACAGGCCTACCTGGCCGATCCGCACCGTGAGGGCGCCCGCCTCTACCGGGGCGGCGACTACGGCCGCTGGACGCCCGAGGGAAAGCTCGAGTTCCTCGGCCGCCGCGACACCCAGGTGAAGATCCGTGGCTTCCGGATCGAGATCGGCGAGATCGAGAACACCTTGTCGCAGGTGCCCGGTGTTCGCGACGGTGCGGTCGTGGTCGCCGAGCGGGCCGACCGGAGCAAGCACCTGGTGGCGTTCTACTCCGGTCGGCGGCCGCTCGAGGTCGACGTCCTGCTGGACCGGCTCGGTGAGTCGCTGCCCGCGTACATGGTCCCGTCGGCCTTTCACTGGCGGGAGACTCTGCCGCTGACCGCCAACAGCAAAATCGACAGAAGGACGCTGAAGGCACTCGCCGGAGAACTCGATGCCGTCCGGGACGACTACTGCGCGCCGGATACGCCGACCGAACAGCAGTTGGCGGCCGCATGGGCGAAGGTGCTCGGCATCCCGCAGGACCAAGTCGGACGGCGGGACCACTTCTTCGACCGGGGCGGCACGTCGCTGTCGGCAGTAAAGCTGGCCATCGTCCTGGACCGTGTGGTGTCCCTCAAGGATGTCACCCGTCACCCGATCCTCGCCGATCTGGCCGGGCTGGTCGACGCCAGGTCCGGGCGGCGTGCCGGGCTGCTTCAGCAGCTGTCGGAATCGGCCGGTGCACAGTCCGCGGCCCTGGTGTGTTTCCCCTACGCCGGCGGTAACGCGGTGAACTTCCAGCCGATGGCCAGGGCGATGCCGGACGGTGGACCGGCGGTCTACGCCGTCGAGTTGCCCGGTCACGACGTGACCGCCGAGAGCGAGCCGCTCGCGCCGATGACGCAGGTGGTCGAGCGGGTCGTCGACGAGATCACCGGGCGTGGCCTGACCAGGGTCCTGCTGTGGGGCCATTCCTCGGGCACCGCGTTGGCCGTGGAGACAGCCAGAAAGCTGCGGGAGCGCGGGGTGGACGTCCAACGGGTGTTCCTCGGCGCGCAACTGCTCGGTGACGCCGATGACCGGCGCGCCGCCGTCGCCGAGCTGACCGGGCGGAGCAACGCCGAGGTCGCCGCGAGCCTGAGCACGCACGGCGGCCACACCTCGCTCGGTGAGCCGGGTGCGCAGCACGCCGAGCACGTCGGCGCCGCCTACCGGCACGACTGCGTGTCCGCACACCACTACTTCGCCGACGTCCTGGAGCACCTGCCGGCGCAGAAGCTCTCCGCGCCGGTCACCGTGGTCGTTGCCGCGGACGACCCGAGCACGGCGGAGTACCCGCTCCGGTACCTCGACTGGCAGCTTCTGGCCGAGCAGGTCGACCTGCACGTGCTCGCCGACGGCGGCCACTACTTCCTGCGTACCCGTCCGGCCGAGGCGGCAAGGGCCGTGCTGCGCGCCGCCGAATTGTCCGTTTCTTCCTGAGTATCGGCTGAAAGGAAATCGAGATGTCGTTCACATCCACGGCGTTGCTCGACGTGGAACTGAATGCCGGCGCACCCCCACGGGTGCGGGCCGAGGCCACCGGCGACGCGCCGACCTGGGCGGCCGGGTACCGGGACGCGCTGCGCGCAGTCGTCGCCGAGCACGGTTCGGTGCTGGTCCGGGGCCTCGGGCTGCGTGACGCGGCCGAGACCGGAGCCGTCTTCGCGAAGCTGGCCACCGGTCTGATGACCGAGCAGGAGGCCTTCGCACCCCGGCGGGCCTACTCCGACAGGGTGTACTCCTCATCGAAATGGCCGCCGAACCAGCCCATGTGTATGCACCACGAACTGAGCTATACGCTCGAGTTCCCCGGCCTGATGATGTTCGCCTGTCTCAGTGCGCCCACCGACGGCGGGGCGACCGCGGTGGCCGACTCACCGACCGTGCTGGACGCACTGCCCACCGAGTTGACCGAGCGGTTCGAGCGCGAGGGCTGGCTGCTCACCCGCAGCTACAACGACGAGATCGGCGCGTCCGTTGCCGAGGCCTTCGGAACTGACAACCGGGGCGCCGTCGAGCGCTACTGCCGCGCCAACGCGATCGCGTTCGAGTGGCAGCCCGACGGTGGACTGCGCACCAGACAGCGCCGTAGCGCCGTGGTGCACCACCCGGTCACCGGCCGACGCTGCTGGTTCAACCAGATCGCATTCCTCAACGAGTGGACGATGGCCCCGGAGGTGCACGACTACTTGGTGGACGTCTACGGCGCCGACGGTTTGCCGTTCAACACCCGCTTCGGCAACGGCGAGCCGATCGGCGAGGACGTCGTCCAGCTGCTCAACGGCGTCTACGAGGCGAACACCGCACGCGAACCGTGGCAGGCCGGCGACCTGATGCTCGTCGACAACGTCCGCACCGCGCACAGCAGGGAGCCCTTCGAGGGACCGCGCGAGGTGCTCGTCGCCATGGCCGAACCGGTGCGTCTGGCCGACTGCTCGCCGACCGTGGAGGTGACCGCGCAGTGACCGCCGTCGATCCCACCGCGGAAGAGTCCGCAAGCGTCGCACCGATCACCGTGCCACCGTTCGCGGTGATCTCCGGTGCCCAGGTCCGGCGCACGCTGCAGGGAGGCGAGAAGCGGATCACGGAGTTGGTAGAGGCCACCTACCGGGTGCACGGGGCCGGTGATTCGGTGAACCCGCCATCGTACTTCCTGCGTTTCCCCGACCGCCCGTCCTCCCGGATCATCGCGCTGCCCGCCTCGATCGGTGGGGAGACACGGGTGGACGGCCTGAAGTGGATCTCCAGCTTCCCGAAGAACGTGACGGCCGGCATCCCAAGGGCATCGGCCGTGCTGATCCTCAACGACCATGACACCGGCTACCCGTTCGCCTGTCTGGAGAGTTCGATCATCAGCGCCACCCGGACGGCGGCGTCGGCGGCGTCGGCGGCCGACTGGCTCAGCCGCGACCGGCCGCGACCGACGCGCGTCGGGTTCTTCGGGGTGGGCTTGATCGCCCGCTACATCCACACCTTCCTGGTCGGCACCGGCTGGTCGTTCGACGAGATCGGCGTACACGACCTGTCCGCCGACAGCGCGGCAGGCTTCCGCTGCTACCTGGAGCAGTCGGACGCCGCCGGTCGAATCACCGTGCACGACAGCGCCGAGCAGTTGGTCCGAAGCAGCGACCTGGTCGTCTTCGCCACGGTCGCCGGTCAACCGCACGTCAGTGACCTGTCATGGTTCGCACACAATCCGCTGGTGCTGCATGTGTCGTTGCGCGACCTCGCGCCGGAGATCCTGCTCGCCTCGACCAACATCGTCGATGACGTCGAGCACTGCCTCAAGGCCGACACGTCGCCGCATCTGGCCGAGCAACTCACGGGCAACCGGGACTTCCTGCACGGCACGTTGGACGACGTGATGGCCGGGCGGGTGACGGTGCCGACGGACCGGCCGGTGGTGTTCTCGCCCTTCGGCCTCGGGGTGCTCGACCTCGCGGTGGGCAAGTACGTGTACACCGAAGTGGCCCGCCGCGGAGAGTTGCACGTCGTCGACGACTTCTTCCACGAACTGAGCCGGTACGGATGAGCAGGCCGAGAGTCCAGGAGGCTCCTTCAAGGCCGACCCCGGGAAAGACCACGGTCACGTCGCAGCAGGTCCTGACACATGAGGCAGCGGCCGCTGACGCAGGGCCGCGTCCCGCCTGGTTGGACACGGGTCTCGCCCGCACAGACGAGGAGACCGCCCACGGCCGGATGGAAGTTCCGATAGAGCTCTGCTCCAGACAGAGGAGACCATCGTGCCCGTCATTTCCGCTCCCTACGCCTTCAACGAAGAGGATCTCTACGTCGACCTCCGGTCGATTTTCGGGCACTCGCTCTTCTTGAAGTGCGAGGGCTTCAACTTCGCCGGTTCGATCAAGTTGAAGGCCGCGACCGAGATGGTGGAGGACGCCGAGCGGGACGGCATCCTGACGCCGGAATCGATCCTGGTCGAGTCCTCGTCCGGAAACCTCGGCGTGGCACTGAGCGTGATCGCGGCGAGCAAGGGCTACCGGTTCCTGTGTGTGACGGACTCCCGCGTCAATCTGTCCAACAGAATGATGATGGAGGCGTTGGGCAGCCGGGTGCACGTGATCGCCGAGCAGGAGGCCGTCGGCGGCTTTCTCGGCGCCCGGCTCGACTACGTCCGCGCGCTGTGCGCTTCCGACGACCGGTATGTGTGGCTGAGCCAGTACACCAATCCGAGCAACTGGAAGGCGCACTACCGCAGGACCGCGCCGGAGATCGCCTGTCAGTTCCCACGGCTGGACGTGCTGTTCGTCGGAGCCGGCACCACAGGGACCCTGATGGGCTGTGCGCGCTACTTCCGGAGATGGCACCGGCGGGTACGGATCATCGCGGTGGACAGCGTCGGCTCGGTATCCTTCGGCGGTTCGCCGGGCCGCCGGATGATTCCCGGTCTGGGTACGAGCGTGCGCCCGCCGCTGCTCGACGAGTCCTATGTCGACGAGGTGATTCGGGTCGAGGAGGCGGAGACTTTACGTGCCTGCCATCGTCTGGCCAGGCGCGGATTCCTGTTCGGCGGCTCCACCGGGACGGTGATCAGCGGCGCGACGGACTGGATGGCCCGGCATGACGCGCGCGAACTCACCGCAGTGGCCATCGGCCCGGACCTCGGCGAGCGCTACCTCAACACCATCTACCAGACCGACTGGGTGCGGGATCTCTACGGCGAGGACGTGCTCGACTCCGACAAGGAAGCCGCCGATTCCTGGGCAGACGTCCCTTCGCCCCCCTCGCCGGCGCCACCGTAGGACCGTCGGCCGGACCCTGCCGGCCGGCAGGCACGAGATCACGGAGGAGGATCTCGCGAAGAATCTGAGCGACGGGCAGATCGCCGAGTTCGCGAACCGCTCATACGCGAGTGGTCTCGCACGATCCGAACCGCACGGGGTTTCCTGTTCATCGGCTCGCGGCTCCGGCGTACGGCGACCGCCGACGCGGCCACGACGGTTCCGGCATCGGGACTCATGGCGGGGAGAGCCGCCCCGTAACCCCGGGCGGGAGCGCGAGCCGGGGCGCGAGCCGGGGCACGAGCGCGGTGAAGCCGCCGGGAGCGCGTGAGGCCCGACGGGGTCATGCCGCGCCGTCCGTCGTACGGCCATGTCGCGCGGCCACGTCGTGCGGTCACGTAGTACGGCCACGCCGCGCGGTCACACCGCAGGGCCCACGCCGTGCGCGACGCCGGGCCGGGCGGACCGCGTTCGTCGCCCGGTCGGGAACGGCGCGGGCCCGCGCGGCCGGGCGCTTCCGCCGGCCCGGCTCATCGCCGGTTCAGCAGGTCTTCCACGACCGGCGTGAACAGCGCTCTCCAGTTGCCCGGCAGGTGTCGTGCCGCCATGGTCAGGTGGAAGCGCGCGACGGCCCATTCGTCCGGTCGCGCCTGTTCGCCGTGTTCCCGGACGGCCTGGAGACAGTGGTCGACGAACTCCGGGTCCTCCTCGTCGAACCCGAGCCGCTCATACGCCTGTCGTACCTCCGGCGCCTCGTCGAACCAGTCCTCCCATTCGGTGGCCGCGCCCAGCAGGTAGAGCACATGGTTCTCGGTGTCCGACAGGCCACCGTGCGGAGCCGCCGGGGCGGTGTCCCGGTCCGCGTCGGCGCGGTCGGGCCCGTCGAGCCCGACGACCTCGTCCTCCGCCGCGGCGACAAGGTCCGCCCAGTAGGCCGCGTCGTGTCTGCCGGTGGTCTGACGCATGTGCTCGCTCGCGAAGGCGGCCATCGCCGCCGGATCGTCGATCAGCGGGGAGAGCACCACATCGCTCTTGTAGTCGAAGCCGAAGTAGTAGCGGCGCCCGTCCAGGGTGAGCGCCTCGACGCCGCCCACGTAACCGATCCGGTCGGGCAGCGGAGCGAAGCGTGCGGGTGAGGACCGCTCGGGAGAGGAGTGCTCGGGAGACTGCTCTGAGGTGGACTGTTCCATGGTCAGGACCGTAGCGGGCGCCACTGACACTCCCCGTTCCGAGCCGCCGGTACGGCCCGCGCGCGCCGGTCCGGCGACTCGTACGGGGCGGGACGGCATCGGTGTCAGGTCCCGTCGCCGTCAGTCCCGTCGCCGTCAGTCCCGTCGCTGTCAGGTCCCGGTGATGACCATGACGATCAGGACGAGGACGAGCAGGGCCACGTAGGCGGCGGAGTGGACGCGGTCGGGGACGCGTCCGCCGATCCGTCTGACCAGGGCGATGGTGGGCAGGGAGCCGCAGAGCAGCGTGGCGCAGGCCATCAGATCGATGTGGCCGACGCGGCCGGTATGCGCCTGGGCGACGGGCGCGAGCGCGTAGACCAGGGTGCCCGCGAGGGCGACGGGGGCGCTGAGCGGGTTGGCCAGCGCGGTGGCGGTGGCCATGGGCAGTCCGCGGCGGCGCAGCAGCGGGACCGTCATGACGCTGCCGCCGACGCCGAGGCTCGCGGCGACCGCGCCGATGCCCACGCCTCCGAACGTGGTGGTGAACCGGCCGAGCGGGCGCGGGGCGTCGCCGTCCGCCACGGCCAGGAACCCCTTGCGCAGAAGACTGTCCGCGATCGTGACCAGCAGGTACACGATGAACAGCACGTGCAGCAGAGTGCCGCTGAGCCGGGTGGCCGCGAGCGAGCCGAGTATCGCGCCCAGCAGCACGAAACCGGCCAGGGGCCACACGTACTCCCGCCGCAGTCGGCCGGCGCGGTGCTGGGCCAGCGTGGCGGTCACCGCGTTCACGACCATGACGGCCGTCGACGTCGCGACGGCCACGTGCATGGCGTCGCCCGCGTCGTCGTGTGCGGCGGCGGTCAGGAATCCGTAGACGACGGGGACGGTGACGAAGCCGCCGCCGAAGCCGAACAGCACCGTCGTGACGCCGGTCAGGCAGCCGAACGCGAGGAGCGGGAGGAACGGGAGGAGCGAAGTGAGCACGGTGAAGACGCTAGGGACCGGGGCCGACGGCGGGCAATCGACCGTTCGCCAGCTTCTTACGCGCAGACGACAGCGGGGCGGCGTAGGGTCGGGTGGTGCGCAACATTCCGGTCGACGAGGTGGATCACCTGGACCGCGCGGTGCTGGCCATCGGCACCGACTACCCCCACGACCATCTGCTCCCCTTCCACACGCACCGCCGCGCCCAGGTCCTGTACGCGGCGACCGGCGTGATGCAGGTCGAGACGGCGGACGGGGCCTGGACCGTGCCCACGGCCCGTGCGGTCCTGATCCCGCCCGAGGTCCGGCACCAGGTCGCCATGACGGGGGTCAGCACCCGCAGTCTGTACATCGAGCCGGCCGCGGTTCCGTGGTTCCCCGAGCGGTGCCGGGTGGTGGACGTCTCCGCGCTGTTGCGGGCGCTGCTCCTGGACGCGGTCGACATGGAGCCCCGCTATCCCGAGCACGGCCGGGACGCGGCCGTCGTCGAGCTGATCCTGCACGAGCTGCGGAGCCTGACGCCGCTCCCCCTCGACGTGCCGCTGCCCGCCGCCCCGGAGCTGCGGCGGCTGTGCGACGCGTTCCTGCGCGCACCGGACATCCACGATCCGCCGGCCCGCTGGGCGGCCGCCCTGAACGTCAGCGAGCGCACCCTCAACCGGCTGTTCCGGCGCGGTACGGATCTGAGCTTCGCCCAGTGGCGGCAGCGGGCGTGCATCCTGCGCTCGGTGCACGCGCTGGCCGAGGGCACGCCGGTGACCAGGGTCGCGGTGTCGCTCGGGTACGAGAACCCCGCCGCGTTCACGGCGGCCTTCCGGAGCCTGCTGGGCCGTCCCCCGTCCGCGTACCGGCCCCGCCCGCCGCGCGGCGAGGGGGGATGAGCCGCGGGCCGCGCGGCACGCCGCCCCGGCCGACGCGGATCGGCGGCTTCGAGAGGGTTCACGGACCTCCCGGAGGGCCGGGGGGCGCGTCCCGACTGGGGCCGCCCGGCGTCGGCGAGAGTCGCAGCACGGTGCCCTCGCCGTCGGCCGAGAGCAGCAGTCCGCCGTCGGGCGTGGCGGCCAGACCGGCGAAGCGGCGTGCCGAGCCGGGCAGGCCGCCCGCGAACAGCGCGGGCCGCACCGGCGGTCGGGCGCCCGGGGGCGGGCCGACGGGCAACTCCTCGGCCTCCACCCGGAGTTCGCCGGTGGTCGGCGAGACGGCGAGGAGCCGGCGGCGCGCGGTGTCGACGACGAACAGTTCGCCGTCCAGCACCGCGAGCCCTTCCGGTGCGCCGAGCCCTTCCGCGACGACGACCGCGGCGCCGTCGTCGATCCGGGACACCGTGCCCTGCCGGTCGTCGCTCACGTAGCAACGGCCCTCGTCGTCGAGGGCGACGTCCACCGGGTGGTCGAGTCCCTCGGCCAGGACGGTGACCGTGTCCCGGGCGTCGACGGAGAGCACCCGGCCGGCGCCGGTCTCGGCGACGACGAGGGTTCCGTCGGGCGCGACGGCGATGCCGAGCGGCTGGTCCAGGCCGCTCGCCCGCCGCCGCGAGTCGCCCCGCCCGGGGTCGTACGTCCGCACCTCCCCGAACTGGGAGGTGAGGTGCAGGAGACGGCCGTCGGACGCGATGCCGTGTGCGAAGGTCAGCAGGGCGTGCGTGGTGATGCCGCCGTCGCCGTCCCCCGGTTCCCCTTGGCCGTTCGGTGTGCTCCGCCCGTTGTTCCCGCTCGTGGGAGCCGCGAGGCGGTAGTGGTCGGCGGCGTAGACGGTGCCGCCGAGGTCGATCGTCACGCCGTAGGGGCCGTCGAGACCGCGCGGCACGATCGCACGGGTCCGTCCGTCGGGGTGCAGTTCGGTGATGCCGCCGCTCGCGTAGCTGGAGACGAACATCCGGTTCTCCTCGTCGAAGGCGGCGTTGTCCAGGCCGACGAGACCGCTGGTGACGAGCGTGCGGGCGCCGGTGCCGTGCAGGTCGACGCGGGTGACGATCCCCGCCGCGCCGCGCGACAGCACGTGCAGGACGCCACCCCGGTCGAAGCGCACGGCGACCGGTTCGTGCACGTCCTCGGCGACGACCTCGGGGGTTCCGCCGTCGGGCGGGATCCGCCAGACCTGACCGGTCACCATGTGCGGGTAGTACAGATGGCCGTCGGGTCCGCGCTGCATGGCGTTGCCGAGGGCCAGTCCGTCGGTGAGGACGACCGGTTCGCGGCCGTCGGGGAAGAGTTCCATCAGGCGGCCGTCGGGCTTCATCTCATTGACGAACAGCCGGTCGCCGATGCAGGTGATTCCGTTGGGGTTGACGAGGTCGTCACGGACGAGGGTGTACGTGCCGTCGGGGCGGCGGCGCCAGACCCGGCCGGGGACCAGGTCGGCGATGTACATGGAGCCGTCCGCGCCGAAGGCGAGGTCGTCCGGCGACTGCACCGGGCCGTCCATCTCCACGACCACCTCGACGTCCCCGGTGGCCGGGTCGACGGCGCTGATCCGTCCGGCGAGGAACTGCGCGGCGTACAGGCGTCCGTCGGGGCCGAAGGCGATCCCGTTGGATCCCCACAGCCGGTTGGGCGGGTTGAGACGGCGGGCCTCGAAGCGGGTGCTGGTGACACGGGCCCGGCCGGTCGGGTCGAAGCGGCTGGGAAGCGCGTCGCCGTCGGAAGGCGCGTCGCCGCCGGGTAACGCGTCGCCGCCGGGGAGCGCGTTCATCGCGTCCCCGCCTCCTCGCCGTGTCGCGGCGCTCCCGCCGTCTCGTCGTGCCGTGCCCCGACGAGCACCTCTGCCAGGCCGCCGTCGGCGCGCCAGCGGCGGAGCAGTTCGTGGAAGGCGACCGGACCGTCGCCGTAGGACTGGCTGCGCTCCCTGGGCCGGCCCTCGTTGTTGTAGTAGCCCGGGGTGCACTCGGCGTGGAACGCGTACAGATCGGCGGCCTTGCGCCGGATTGTGGCCACCCAGGCGTCCTGGGCCTCCACGGTCGGCTCGACGTACCGCGCCCGGTGCTTGCGCGCCTGTGCCACGACCTCGGCGATGTGGGTGGCCTGCTCGTCGAGGACATGGACGAAGTTGACGGCGGCGGCGTTCTGCAGCGGGCCCATGTGGAAGAGGTTGGGGAAGCCGTGGCTGTAGAAGCCGTGCAGGGTTCGGGGGCCGTCCTGCCAGGTGTCGAGCAGGCTCGCGCCGTCGCGCCCGTACACGGGCAGCTTCCCGGACAGCACGCCCGAGACGCCTGTCTCGAAGCCGGTGGCGAAGATGATGCAGTCGACCTCGTAGGCGGCGTCGCCGACCACGACGGCCCGGTCCGTGATGCGTTCGACGCCGTGGGTGTCGGCGGTGTCGACGAGGGTGACGTCGGGGCGGTTGAAGGTCTGGAGGTAGGTGTCGCTGAACGTGGGCCGCTTGCACATGTAGCGGTACCAGGGCTTGAGCTTCTCCGCGGTCGCCGGGTCCGGGACGACGGCGTCGACGCGGTCGCGCAGCTCGTTCATCTTGAGGAAGTCGGCCAGCTCGTAGGCGCGTTCGCGTTGCTCGCCCGGGATGTGCGCATAGCTGTCGGTGGGGATCATCTTCTGCTGGAGCCGGGCGCTGCCGGTCCAGGCGTCGTTCACGAGGTCCTCCGCCACGGGCGCGCCGGTGACGGCCCTGAGGAAGTTCTCCATGCGGCGCCGCTGCCAGCCGGGTTCCAGGGACGCGGCCCAGGCGGGGTCGGTGGGCCGGTTGTCCCGTACGTCGACGGTGGACGGGGTGCGCTGGAACACGTACAGGTGGCGGGCGTCGGCGGCGAGGTGCGGGACGACCTGGACGGCGGTGGCGCCCGTCCCGATGAGGGCGATCCGTTTGTCGGCGAGCCGGTCCATGCCGCCGCGGGCGTCGCCGCCGGTGTACGCGTAGTCCCAGCGGCTGGTGTGGAAGGTGTGGCCGCGGTACGTCTCGATGCCCGGGATGCCGGGGAGCTTCGCCTGGCTGAGGGTGCCGGTGGCGACGACCACGTGTCGGGCCCGGACGCGGTCGCCGCGGTCGGTGGCGACGAGCCATTCCGACGTGTCGGCGTCCCACCGCAGTTCCGTGACCCGCGTGCGGAAGCAGGCGTTGTCGTAGAGGTCGAAGCGACGCCCGATCGCCCGCGCGTGCTGCCGTATCTCCTCGCCCGGGGCGTACTTCCACGCCGGGATGCGGCCGACCTCTTCGAGCAGCGGCAGATAGACGTACGACTCGATGTCGCAGTGGATGCCCGGGTAGCGGTTCCAGTACCAGGTGCCGCCGAAGTCGGCGCCCTTCTCGACCACGCGGATCGAGCCGACGCCCGCCTGGCGCAGCCGGGCCCCGGCGAGCAGTCCGCCGAAGCCGCCGCCGATGATCAGGGCGTCCACCCGGTCGTCGAGCGGCTCCCGTGTCGTCTCGTCCCCGGCGTACGGGTCTTCTTCGAAGTATCCGAACTCGCCCTCGGTGCGCCGGTATTGCCGGCTGCCCTCGGGACGTAAGCGCCGGTCCCGTTCGGCGCGGTACCGGGCGCGCAGCGCGTCGGGGTCGAAGCCGAGTGTCCGCGGGTCGTGGGGCTCGGGCGTGGACGGGGGCATGGGTCTCCTGCCGGTTGGGACGGATGTCACGGGCGGGGCGGGTGGCTACGGGCGGGACGCGCGGCTACGGGCGTGGGGTGACCGGGGCGAGGAAGAGGCCGGCGATGGCGTCGGTGAGGGTGTCGGCCGTCCGGTCCCACGAGGCGTGACGGGCGCCGGTGCCGTCGGCGAGCGCGCGCTCCCGTTCGGCGCAGGTCTGGAGGATGAGGTGCCGGGCCATGTCGGCGCGTTCGGCGCGGACCTGGAGCGGGACGGCGGTGAGGCAGGCCGCGAGCCCTTCCAGCGTCCGTCGCAGCGGCGGGCGTTCGAGCGCCTCGTCGACCGCGATCGCGCGCAGCGCGGGATCGGCCATGACCTGGACGGCGAAGCGGCCGTGCCACGACGGGACGCCGAGCTCGGCCAGGTGCTCGCAGGACGGGCGGACGAGGCAGCCGACCCAGTCGCGGATGTCCGTGCTGCCGGCGCAGCGTGCGAGGTGCCGTCCGCGGATGCGCTCGGTGGCGTCGGCGTGGTCGCGCATGAGGGCCCGGACCAGGCCCTGTTTGCTGCCGAAGTGGTAGCTGACCGCGGTGTTGTTGCCGAGTCCGGCCGCCTCGCCGACCTGGCGGTTCGACACGGCGGCCAGGCCCCGTTCGGCGAAGAGCCGTTCGGCCGCCGTCATGATCGCCCGCCGGGTCCGCGCCGTCCGCGCCGCGTGCGGTACGGGGACCGGGCGCGCCGTCCTCGCCGTTCGGGTCGGGGTGTCGGTCACCGGGGCGGCCTCCTTGATCGGTGATCGCGGGATGCGCCCTCAGTGAATACGCGCCGCCTTTCTTAAGTCAATTGACTGACTTACATTTTCGGACAGTTCCGGCCGGGGTGTACCGGGTGCGCCTGCCCGGTGCCGGGCGGCGGGGTGCTTCCGCCCGGCACACCCCGGCCGGAACCGTCCGAGGTCTCGGTGTCCGTTCCTCTCGCGGCTCAGGCGCCGGTCGTAGCGGCGAGATCGGCCATGTCGATGGTGACGTCGGCCGCTTCGGTGACGACCGGGTCGTGGGTGGCGACGACGGTGACGCAGCCGTGCTGGTGGGTGGTGCGCGCGATGAGGCCGGTCAGTTCTTCCGCGCGGGTCCGGTCGACGGCGGCGGTCGGCTCGTCGACGAGGAGGAGTTCGGGCTGTACGAGAAGGGCGCGGGCGAGGGCCACGCGTTGGCGTTCACCGCCGGAGAGCTGGTCGGGCCGGTGGCGATGCCGGTGCGGGAGTCCGACCTCGGCGAGCAGATCGCGGGCCTGCCGGCGCACCGCGCGGGGTTTGCGGCCGGCGAGGGAGGCGGCGGCGAGCAACTGCTCCTCGACGGTGAGGCCCGTGAGGAGATTGCCGCTCTGGAACATGTAGCCGATGCGTTCGCGGCGGGTGCGGGCGCGTTCGCGGTCGGTGAGGGCTGCCAGGTCGGTGCCACCGAGGAGGACCTGTCCCCGGTCCGGGCGGAGCAGTGCGCCGGCGACGGCGAGCAGTGTGGACTTGCCGGAGCCGGAGGGCCCGACGAGGGTGGTGAGGGCGCCCGGCCGGAAGGTCGCGGTCAGCCCCCGCAGGGCGGTGGTGCGGGATTCGCCGCGGCCCAGGGTGACGGTGATGTCGTCGAGGTGGAGGCTCATCGCGCGGCTCCCAGCATGGTCATCGGGTCGACGGTGGTGACCCGTCGGAGGGTGAGGGCCGATCCCGCGAGGCCGACCAGCGCCACGGCGGTCATGGTGGCGGCGAGGGTGGTGGCGGGCAGGCTGAACGGCACCTGCTCGCCGACGAGCAGGCCGACGGCGGAGGCGAGCGCGGCTCCGATCGCGGTGCCGGCGACGACGACCACGGCGGCCTGGGCGAGGGTGTGGCCGAGGAGGCGCCGACGGGAGGCTCCCATGGCGCGCAGCAGGGCGAGTTCCGGGGTGCGCTGGACGGTCCAGACGGCGAAGAAGGCGCCGACCACCAGCGGAGCGATGAGGAAGAGGAAGGTCTGGATGGAGGTCATGGTCAGGCGCTCGCCCTTGTAGCCGGGTGCCGCGGCGAAGGCGTCCTGGAGCGGGACCGTCGCCGTGCGGTGGCGGCGGTCGGCGGCGGCGAGAGCCTTCACGTCCGGCTCGCCGGGGAGCTTGAGGGCCATCGCGCTGTACTGGACCGGAAGGTCGGCGGGTCCGGCGTCGTCGCCGGGAGTGGTGAAACGGATCTGGCGCCAGGTGTCGGTGGTGACGTAGGCGGCGGGGACGTGGCCGTACGAGGAGCGGCCGGTGGCGCCGACGACGTCCAGGCGGATGCCGAGCCGGTCGATGACGAGGGTGTCGCCGATGCGGACGCCGTCGTTGACGAGCTGGCGGGAGATCACGACGCCGTGGGGACCGGCCGACGCCAGGGGCTTGCCGTCGTCGGCTCCGGGGTCGGTGAAGGCGCCGGGTTCGACGCCGAAGGCCGCGAGGTCGACCTCGACGTGGCGGTCGGTGGTGCCGCGGGTGATGGCGACGCCGAGGGGAGTGGCCTCGACGTCCTTCTCCCGGCTCCAGCCGGTGGCGGTCCGGTCGTCGATCAGGCCGCGGGCGAACTGGTCGGAGCCGGAGCCGGCGGCGAAGGCGATGTGGGTGGCGGGCAGTCTGCGCAGGGCGGAGACGGTGTCGTCACCGAGGCCTGTGGTGAAACCGGCGACGATGCCGACGAGCGCGGCGACGAGGACGACCACGCTGCCCATCAGCAGAAAGCGACCGCGGGCCGCTTTGAGTTCCAGCAGGGCGAGGAACACGGTGTTCCTTTCCAAAGATAGGGACGGTGCGTCCCCAACATAGAATATGGCGACGCACCGTCCCCAAGTGGGGGTCGGCGAGAGACTGGCCCGCTTGCGCTCGTTGGCCCGTACGCCCCCGTGGACGGACCCTGGCGAGGAAGGGGATCCCACACCGTGTCCTCGGGCCGGCGCGACGTATGCGGGCGTTCCGGCGAAGCGGCGAGATGCCGCAGCCGTCGTCGCACGCCCGCCAAGGACGTCGCACGCCGGCCAGGGCTACGGGACAGCCCCTAGACTTGCCGCGTGCCAAGGATTCACGCTGCGTCGGTCGCCGATCACCGTGCCCAGCAGCGTGCCGCCCTGCTCGACGCGGCGCGGGAGCTGCTCGCGGAGGGCGACGCCGCCCAGGTGACGTTCGCGGCGGTCGCCCGTCGTACCGGGCTGGCCCGCAACAGCGTCTACAAGTACTTCGCCGACCGCGGCCAGCTGCTGACCGAGGTGGTCCGGGAGGCGACACCGCGCTGGACCCGGCGCATCCACGCCGCCCTCGCCGCCGCCGGCGATTCGCCCGAGGAACGGGTGGCCGCCTACGTCACCGCCCAGTTGGAGATGGTCCGCGACGGCGAGCACCGCATCGCCCGCGCCACCGCCGACGCGCAGGACGCCGCCGCCCTGCGCGAAGGAGCGGACGCGGCACACCGCGCGCTGCTCGACCCGCTCGTCGACGCGCTGCGGGAGCTCGGCGACGACGCGCCGTCGATGACGGCGCGCCTGCTGCAGGGGTTCGTCAACGCCGCCACCACGGCCCTGGAGGCGGGCGAGGACTACGACGCGGTGACGGACCGGGCGGTGCGACTGGCCGTGGCCGCGCTGGGGGGTCTCCCGGCCGCCCCCGCGGTGGCGTCGCGTCCGCCGGGCGTCTGACCGCGCCGTTCGGCGTTCCGCCGGAAGGGCGTCGTCGTGTGGTGCGCGGCGCGGCCTCCCGGCCCGACCGGCCCGACCGCCGCGGTCTGCCCGGAGGGCCCGTGGACGTCCCCCCGGCGGTCGCGCGGCCGTCGCACGTCCGCCGGGGGCACGGGGCGGCCCTCAGGCCCAGCTGGCCATGGTCGGGGTGGGGTCACCGGCGGCGACCGCGGTGACGACGACCGCCCCGACGGTCAGTCCGGCCAGGATCCTCGCCCGGCGGCCGAGCGCGCCCTTGTCACCGACCGGTTCCGGGGAGTCCGTCTCGGTGGCCGCTTCGGTGTGGTCGTGCGATGCCTGTGCCACGCGGTCGTTTCTCTGCTCGCGCATCCCGTTCTTCCTTTCTCGGTGCTTCCCTGAAGGGGCGGTTTTCCTGAAGGGTCGGATTGCCCGATGGGGGCTTCGTTTTCCTGACGGGCAGGTCAGTTCGTTCTCGAAGGGGCGGGTCGGTGAGGAGCGGGCAGGTGAGGGGCGGGGCGGTGGAGGGCGGGCCGGTCGCAGGCGGGGCGGGCGTGGTCGGGGCCGGGCTTCAGCAGCAGGACCGAGGGGACCTCGGCGGCGAATCCCAGCCGCAGCAGGCCGTACCCGATTCCGGCCGTGCCGAACAGCAGGCCGGGGGTCGTCACCCCGCCCGCCGTGCCGCATCGGACGCCGTACTGTTCGACGGCGCCGAGCAGTCGGCTGCCAGACATCCTCCACAGGCGTCGCGCCTCCTCGTATCCGGCCTGTTCCAGTTCGATGAGCGCGTCGACGACGCCGAGTTCGCCATGGCACAGCGACTGATCACGCAGCGGTCCCCGTTCCGCCGCCGCGGTGAGGAATCGGCGTACCACCGGTTCACCGCCGGGGCGCCCGGCGGCGGCCAGGGCCGCACCCGCCAGTCCGGTGCTCCAGCCGAGGTCCCGGCCCTCCGGGCATGGCGCCGCGGCCCTGCCGGTGGCCCAGCGGATGCCGGTGTCCCCGTGCAGGAAGCCGGTGTCCCCGTGCGGAAGTCGGTCCCCGTGCGGGAAGCCGGAGGCTGCGTGCCGGAAGTCGGTTGCCGCATGTGGGGTGTCGGAGGCTGCGTGCGGGATGTCGGCGGCTGAGCGCGGGGCGTCGGTGTGCCCGCCGTCCGGCGGGTATCGGCGGTCCAGCCGGGCGGCGAGGGAAGCGGCGAGTTCGGCCGCGTACGGCTCCCCCGTATCGGCGTGCACGGCGCGCAGCGCGGCGAGCCCCCCGGCCGGGCCGAGCCCGATTCCCGGATCCTCCCGGTCCTTGCCCTCGGCCTTGCCCCCATCCCCGTCCCCATCTCCGTCCCCGTTCCCGCTCTCGTCCTCGGTGAGCGATGAGGCCAGCGCGTCCAGGGCGACGGGGACGCAGTCCCGTAGCCGGGCGTCGTCCAACAGGGTCGCCAGCCGGGCCAGCGCGTAGCAGATGCCGCCCAGTCCGAAGAAGCCGCCCGGGCCGACCTGCCGGGCCAGAACGGCGTGTTGCGCGAGGCCGTGGAGCAGGCCGGGCAGGGCTCCGGCGGCGTGCCGGGCCACCGAGGTGTAGCGGTCGATGCCGGTGAGCCTGCCGAGCTGGGCCAGGAACAGGGCCGGTCCCGGGTAGCCCTCGGCCAGTCCGGCTCCGGCCTGCTGCACGGCCCACTGCCGCCCGTCCAGCAGTTCCAGGCCGATCCAGTTGGTCCTGGCGGTGTTCCGTACGGAGGTGGCGATCAGTTCGTCGCCGATCCGGCAGGCGAGGGCCAACAGCCGGGTGCGGTCGAGGGGTTGGGGGGTCACCGGCCGGGCGGGGGCCGCCCCGGGGGGCGGTGCGTCCGGGACCTCCGCGGTGGCCAGGGTCGCGGCGATCAGCCATTTCTGCCGCCGCAGATCGGCCTCGCCCATGCGGCCGATCTTGTCGGAAGCGGCGTCGAGGCCGCTGGCCGAGAGGGCCACGGGCACGGGTGCGCCGCGGGCGGTGCGAAGGGCGCGCCCGTCGGCCGTGCCGGTGAACAGCGGGATGTCGCCCGCGTTCAGGTCCGCCCGCTCGAATCGCGCGAGGTCCCGCAGATGGGCGCGCCCGGTCTCGGCGTCCAGTCCGGCGAAGGCGGCGGCGCGGGCGCCCGGGGCGGTGAGCCGTTCCGGCTCCGTGGCCTCGCCGAGCATGGCGGCGTAGACGTGGCTGGGGCGCACCACGACCCGGGTCGGCTGTCCGGCGAAGCATGCCAGTACGCCGTCGGGGCCGGTCAGTTCCGCCGCGTGCTCCAGCACGGCCCGGTAGCCGGCCTCGAATCCGGTGTGCAGGTGCTCCGCGTACTCCAACGGGTCGACCGGGCGGCCGTCGAGCACCGGCCGGTTCGAGGCGCCCGGGTAGGACGCTCTGCGGCGGACCACTCGCATGGTGTCGGTGCCGAGGTCCGCCCAGTCGGGCAGCAGCAGCGAGCCGGAACCGTCCCGGCCGGCGCCGAACGCGGAGATGTCCACGCGGCCGGACTCGGTGTCCATCAGCCACGGCAGGAGCCCGGTGCGGGCCACCGAGTCGTTCAGCGCGACCAGCGCCGGATCGTCGCCGTGGTCGGTGCGCGGGCGCCAGGCCGGGTGGAACAGGGTCTCCACGTCGACCACGAAGGGGTGCCCGGCGCTGGCGATGACGTTCTCGCAGTGCAGGTCGACCGCGTCGATGGCGTGGCACAGCGCCAGCAGCGCGCCCTGCCGACGGTAGAACGACTCCACCTCGGACGCGCCGGCGCACGCCGCCCCGGGGACGAACCCGGTCCATCCGTAGCCGTCGCGGGCGAGGAGTGCCACCCCGCGCGGCGCCAGCTCGGGCAGGATTCCGCGGAACCAGTCCAGCAGCAGGTTCCAGGAGCGGTGCAGACCGAGCGGCCGGGGCTTGTACACCAGTCGCTCGCCCCCGGCGAACCGGAGCACGGCGACCGTGCGCCCCCCGGCGTGCCGGTCCCCGGCCCCGAACTCGACGCCGATCAGGCGGGCGGTGCGGGCCGTGGGCAGGACCTCGTCGGCCAGCGCGGGCCGGTCGGCGGCGAGCCGGTCGAGGAGTTCGGCGAGCGCGGTGAGCGTGCCGACGCACTCCCGGGCGAGCAGGCCGCCCAGCACCGGGTAGCGCGTGAGCAGCGCGGTGAGCCGGTCCCGGCGGGCGAGGCGGCCGAGGAAGCCGCGGTAGCGTTCGGGGCCTGTGGCGCCGGGCAGGGCGCCTGCGGTGCGGGCCGCGGCCAGTTCACCGGCCAGGACGCGTCCGGCGAGGCGGGCCAGCCGTTCGGCCAGGGGGTCCGCCACCGACTGCCAGACCGCGTCCGGGTCGACGGTCCCCGACGTCGGCCGTCGCAGGGCCTGTTGCCGGGCCGCGGTCATGAACGGCCGGAACGGGTGGACCAGTTCGCGGATCGATCCGGTGTCGTCCGGCGCGGGCGGGTCGTCGGTGTCGGGGGCCAGGGAGAGGGCGCGTGCCAGGAACGCCTCAGGGGCTCCCCCGGCCTGCTCGGACGTGGTCGGGGGGTCGGCACGCCGGTCCGTTCGGTTGTCCACGTACGCAAGGATGCTGATCCGGTCCCGGACGGGCATGGGTACTCACCACCCAGATTCGCCATCCGGATTCGTCACCCGGGTTCGCCATCCGGATCCGCCACGCGGATCCGCGCGGGAATCACGGAATCACGGAATCACGGGGAATCGCGGAATCGCGGGGAACCGCGGAGATCACGGGAATTCGGTCCGCCGAGCCCGATTCCCTGACATGAGCACGAGTCTAAGGGCTGTCCCGTAATCCCTGGCGGGCGTGCGACGACAGCTGCGGCGCCTCGCGGCGTTGTCGGAACGCCCGCATACGTCCCGTATGCGGGCGCCCCTCCGCCTTGCGACGCACCACATCTGACGCCGCACGCTGATCCACCACGGATTACGGGACAGCCCTTAGACTCGGCCGCATGCGAACCCGCGCCGCCGCCTTCGTCGGGCGGCCTGCCGAGCTGGCGGCGTTGCGTACGGTGCTCGGCGACGCCCGCCGGGGCCGCGGCACGGTCGCCTTCCTCACGGGCGAGCCCGGGATCGGCAAGTCCCGGCTGCTGAGAGAGGTTCTCGGCTGCGCCGTGGACATGGAGATGCCGGTGCTCCGCGGCCGGGGCAGCGTCACCGGGCCGCCGGTGCCCTTCCGGCCGCTGACCGAGGCGCTGATGTCCGTCGCGCGCACGCTGGACGCGGACCTGCTCCGGCGACTGGGCCCGTACCAAAGGGTGTTGGGGCGTCTGGTGCCGGACTGGGAGGATCCCGGCGGGCAGTACGGGGACGCGTCGATGGTCGTGCTCGCGGAGGCGATCCTGCGGCTGACCGCGCTGGTCGGCCGGGAGCGCGGCTGTCTGCTGGCGCTGGACGACCTGCACGAGGCCGATCCGGAGACCCTCGCCGTGGTGGAGTACCTCGCGGGCAATCTGGCGGGCCAGCCGGTCGCCGTGGTGGCCTCGGTGCGCACCGAGTCGCCCGGGGCTCACGCGCTGGCCGAGGAGGTGTGCCGGCGCGGCGACGGCGTCGCGTTCCCGCTCACCCGGTTCGGCGGGTCCGAGGTGCACGAACTGGTGGCCTCCTGCCTGGAGACCGGGCCCGGGCTCGTGCCGGACGCGGTCTGCGACCGGCTCCTCCACGACAGCGCCGGAAACCCCCTCATGGTGGAGGAACTGCTGCACAGCATGATCGCCACCGGCGAGCTGGTGCACGCGCGGAACTCCTGGCGGCTCACGGGGACCACCGCCGGCTCGGTGCCGCCGACGCTGGTCCGCCTGATCAGCGCCCGGGCCGACCGGCTCGGTCCCGGCGGTTCGCGGCTGCTGTCCGTCGCGGCGCTGCTGGGCCGCCGCTTCCAGCTCACGCCGGTGCAACAGGTCCTGGGGCTGGACGACCAGAGTCTGCTCAACGACGTGCAGTCGGCCGTGGAGGCGCAGCTGCTCGCGCCGGACGAGGGGATTCCGGGCTGGTACGCGTTCCAGCACCCGCTGGCCGTGGACGCGTTGCGCAGCCGGCTCGGCCCCGGTGAGCTGGCCCGGACGGCGCGGCAGGCCGCCGATGCGGTGGCGGCCCTCCATCCGGGGCTGCCGGACGAGTGGTGTCAGCTCGCCGCCCGCCTGCGCGAGTACGCCGGTGAGCGCATGGCCGCCGCCCGGCTGTATCTGGAGTGCGGTCTCCGGGCCACGGTCGCCGGTGCGCCCGGCTCCGCCGTCACCGTCCTGGAGCACGCCCGGTCGATGCTCGACGGTCACGGCGGCGGCGCGTCCCACCACGCGTTGCTGGGCGAGCTGCTGGAAGCGCTGCTCCAGGCGCTCGCCGACGACGGACGCTTCGACCGGGCCGTGGCCGTGGTCGAGGAACTCACCGCGCACGCGCCCGGCGACCGCACCCGGCAGATCGGCCGGCACATCCGTCTCGCGTGGGCGGCGCAGGTGGCCGGGCACTGGGAGCAGGGCGACGCCCAGGTGGCGGCGGCCCGGGAACTCCTACCCGGCGCCGCGACCGAGGAGCAGCTGGCCTCGCTGGACGCGGTGGCGGCGTACCTGGCGGTGCTGAGCCCGGCGGCGGACCGGATGGACCGTTGTGTCCGGCTCGCCCGCAGCGCGGCGGAACGGGCGGAGCGCAACGCGCTGCCCCTGGTCGTCTGCCAGTCCTGGTACATCATCGGGTTCGCCGGCCGCGAGCGTGATCTGGCCGAGTCCGACGCGTCCTTCCGCCGGGCCCTGGACTGCGCGGTGGAGCACGGGCTGACGGCCTGGCGCCACTACTCGCTGGTCGGTCTCGGCGGAAACGCCTGGCTGGCGCGGGCCGACGACGGTCCGCTGCGCCGGGCGCACCAGGACCTGCTGCGGGCGGGCGCGATCAGCCTCGCGCTCAACGCCGCCGCCGTCCTGGCTCTGCACCGGGTGCTGACGACCGAATTCGAGCGGGCCGAGGAGGAGTTGGAGGCGTGCCTGGCCCAGAGCCGTGGGCTGCGGCTGGTCGCGGTGACGCACTACGTGCTGATGGCCCGGGTGGTCCTCGCCGCGCACCGCGGCCGGCGCGACCTGCTGCAGGAGGCGCTCGCGGAGTTCGCCCGGCACGGCGGTGACGACTCGCGCGAGGCACTGCTGGCGCACGGGCTCGGGCGCGCGTTCTGCGCGCTGCTGGAGGAGGACCGTGCCGCGGCGGAGCTCGACATGGCGCGGGTCGTGGCCGAGGAGGGGCGTCGGCAGAGTCCGTTCCACCTCGACGGGCATCATGGCCTCGGGCTGCTGCTCGACGTGCTGGCCGGGCGGGCCGGTGAGGAGCGTCTGCGGAAGGTGGCCGCCGCCGACGCCGCCGGGATGCGGTGGAACCGTCATTTCGTCGCCCTGGCGGAGGCGGTGCTCGCCGGGCGGCGGGGGGACGCGGCCGGTGTGGACGAGGCGATGCGGCAGGCGGGGATCGCCTCGGCGCCCTTCCGTATGGCCCGGTGCCTGGGGCTGCGGCTGGTCGCCGAGCCGGCGGCGTCCGAGGGCTGGGGACGGCCGCGCGAGTGGCTGCGCGAGGCCGAGGAGTACTTCCATCAGGCGGATGTGAAGCCGGTGGCCGGCGCCTGCCGGACGATGCTCCGGCGGCTCGGTGAGCCGGTCCGCCAGCGCCGGACCGGCACCGATCGCATCCCGGACGCGCTGCGCCGACTCGGCGTGACCGCACGGGAGTTCGAGGTGCTGGAGTTGATGCCGGGCAGGCCCAGCAACAAGGCGCTGGCGGCTCGGCTGCACATCTCGCCGCGAACGGTCGAGAAGCATGTGGCGAGTCTGTTGCAGAAGACCGGACTGCCGGACCGCGGCGCCCTGTTCGAGCACTTGGAGGAGCTGCTGTCGCGGGCCGAGGACGCTTGACGCGGCCGGGAGCGCGGCGAGGGGGCGCGGCCAAGGGCGGGGCCAGGGTGCCCGGTGGAGGAGTACGCGATGCCGAATCTGGGTCGGGTCTACCCATGCGGGCGGGAGGGCGCGACTGGATGATTCCGATGACGGCGCGCCGACGGACAGCGCGCGGAGAGGGGGCCGCCGTGGAACTCGATGGGCTGACGCAGCTTCACTCGGCGCCGGGCGGGGGAACGGACACGGTGTCACGCGAATCCTTGACGGGCACGAGGCCGGGCCACCGGTGGCCGCCCCGGCCGGACGTGCTCCGGCTCGCGCTGTGGGCGGCGGGCGCCGCTCCGCGTTCCCCGGCGTCCGGCGGCCCCGGGCGACGCCTCGCCGCCGGGGCCGCCCCCGGGCCCGCGGCGCGGCGGGGCCGGAGCGCGGACGACGCGCTCGCCAGGGCCCTGTGCGCCGTCCGCGCCGCACGGGCACGGCAACGGCTCGGCCGGCACGCGGAGGCCACCGCCCTGGCGGACACGGCGTTGTGGTGGGCCCGGCGGGCCGGGTCGGAGCCGGAGCGCATCGCCGCGCTGCATGTGCTGGGCGTGTCGCTGTGGCACGGTCCCGAGCCCGTGGCCACCGCCGTCTTCCGTCTCCGGGCCCTGCTGGAGGAGCACGGCGACGGACGGCCGGAGGCCCGCCTGGCGCTGGCCGGTCCGCTCGCGGTGCTGTACGGGATGCAGGAGCGCCGGGCCGCCGCCCGTACCGCCCTGGCCGAGGCGCACGCCGGGGCGGCGGAACTCGGCGCCGGCGGCGCCACGGGCGGCGGCGTGCTCCTCTCCGTCCTGACCGCCCGGGTCGAGTCGCTGACCGGTCGTCGGCGACCGGCCGTTCGCCTGCTGGAGGCGGCGGCGGACGAGGCGGACTCGCTCGGTCTGGGCCGGTTGCGGGACGCGGCGCGCTGGGCGGTCGTACGGGTGCTGACGGACGCGGACCGGTACGAGGAGGCGGTGCACCGGCTCCCGGTGGCCGGGACGTGGACCGTCCCGGCGGGCGGACCGGGCCGGTCGGCGCGGGCGGCATGGTCGGCACGTTCGGTCCACGGGGCCGGGCCCGCCGGTCTGGCGGCGCGGATCGCGGCCGTACGAGGGTGCGCCGGGGAGGCGTTGGCGCTGGCGGAGCGCGCGGTGGGCGAGGCGGAGGCGACCGACTCCCCCGTCGTGCAGGCGCTGGCCCGGCTGGACCAGGCGGAGGTGTTCAGGCTGACGGGCCGCCGGGGCGAGGCGCGCCGCGCGGTCTCCCTGGCCGGCTGCGGGTTCGCCCGCAAGGGGCATGTGGCCGGGGTGGGCGTCGCGGCGGCGCGGCACGCGGCCCTGGCCCCGGAGGCCGTACCGGCCGGTTGACCGGAGGCGGGGGTGTTGCGGAGCGGCTCCGCGACACCCCGAGAGGACTGCGCACACGTCCGCGGGAGGTCCCGCCGTGGAAAGTCCCACTGCGAGAGGCCCCGCCGCAGGAAGCTCCGCCGTACGAGGCACCGGCGCAGGAAGCTCCGCCGTACGAAGCTCCGGCGCAGGAGATTCCGCACGACGCCCGAGCGGGATTCCCGCGCACGCCTGAGGGGCAGGAGGCCGGTTCTGGCCTTCCTGCCCCTCAGGGGGTTCGTACCGGATTCCGTCACCCGGGCCGGCGCCCCGGCTAGAAGCTGATGGGCGACGGCGTCGTGGTGGCGGTGGTGGTGGTGATGGAGATGATGGTCGAGGTCGGCGGAAGTGCCTCTGCCGCCGACGCCGCCAGCTCCTCCGGGTCCGCGAAGACCCGGTACCCGTCGATCAGGTCGTGGGCGTTCACGTCTCCTCCTCGGGCTCCGCTCGGCGGATCAGCAGGTGTGCTCGGCGGTGAGCGACACGGACACGCCGACGCTGATCCAGATGGTGGGCGACGACTCCTGGTCGGCGACGGCGATGACCGACTGAGCGGCCAGCTCCTCGACGTCGGTGTAGGCGCCGTAGCCGTTCATCAGGTCCTGGGCGGACATGAGCATCTCCTTCTGTCGGTGTGTGGTGACTGTTGGGCGGTGCGTGGTGACTGAAATGGGCGGTACGTGGCGCCCGGGCCGCGACGGCCGTTCCGCCGGGCCCGGCTCGCTTCTGAATCACCGGGAACAGTGATTCAGGGAGTCCAGGGAGTCGCTGAGTCAATTTTCATGACTAAACGAGTCACGGATTCCATGAAGGAACGTTGAGTCATGAAGTCATGACATCGAGGCCCGAGCCCTCGGGGCATTCCGCAGCGGCTGCCGCCGCCCCGGGGGAGCGGGCCAGCGGCTCGTGTCGCGGTCAGCAGCCCGTGTCGTAGGTGTGCACCAGGCTGATGGTGACCAGGCTGATGCCGATCGTCGACTCCTGGTCGGCGACCTCGGTGACCGGCTCCGCGGCCAGCTCCTCGACGTCGGTGTAGGCGACGAAACCGTTCATGAGGTCACGGGTGGACATGGCGTCTCCTTCTTTTCTCGGGTCGATGGGTCGGTCGTACTTCTCACGGGCCGGGCAGAACGCGCACCCCGCCCCGCGCGCCCGTTCGCTTCCTGCGGCCGGGGCGTGACTCATTTCTACGACCCCGAGAGGAAGTGCGTCAAGGATCGTGACATCATTTGTCATTATCGAGGGCGCAAGGGTGCCTCTTCGCGTCATGGAACGAGGGTTTCCAGCCCGGTGCGGACGGCCGCCCGCGCTCCGCCGACGGGGCCGTAAGCTGTTCACATTCCTTGACACGCACGACACGCACGCGGATGGGACGGCGGATGGAACTGTTGGGCCAGCCTGAGTTCGGTCGGCTGCTGCGCAGGCTCCGGGTCGAGCGGGGGTTGTCACAGGCCGACCTCATGGGCCCCAAGGTCTCGGCGAGCTATGTCTCGCGCCTGGAGTCCGGCGGCCGGGCGGTGACCCCGCAGGCCGCGGCGCACCTGGCGGAACGGCTCGGTGTCACGATCGACGTCTTCCAGGTCGCCGCCGGCGCGGTGGGCGCCGATCGGGCGCCCGCGTTGCTGGCCGCCGCGGTCACGGCGCTCGACGACGGCGCGCCCGCCGACGCGGTACGGCTGCTCACCACCTGCGCCGCCCTGCCCGACGTGTCCGCCGACCACGCCTGGCAGGTGCTGTGGTACCTGGCCCGGGGCCATGAGCGGCTCGGCGACGTGCGCGCGCAGCGGGACGTCCTGGAGCGGCTGCGGTCGGTGGCCCATGAGTCGGGCATCGCCCATCTGCGGGTCCGGGTGCTGGCCGCGCTCTCCGGTTGCGACCGGGTGCTCGGAGAGACGGAGAGCGCGGTCTCGCGGGCGCGGGAGGCCCTGACCGTGGCCACGGGCGCGGGCGGCGCCGACCAGGCCGAGGCACTGCTCGCCCTCGCGGCGGCGGAGGAGTCGGCGGGGCGGCTCGGTGAGGCCGAGGAGCACGCCGGGCTGCTGCTGGAGCGGGCCGGGGAGATGTCGGGGGGCCGCCGGGCCCGTGCGCTGTGGACGGCGGCGGCGGTCCATGCCGCACGCGACGCCCACGAACGGGCGCTGCCACTGCTGGAGGAGGCCCTGGGCTTCGCCGACGCGCGCGGCGACCTGTTGCTGTGGGCCCGGCTGCGGCTCGCGGCCGTCTCCGCGTACGTCGAGGTGCACGGGACGGTGTCCGCGGACGCCGAACGCTGGTGCCAGGAGGCGGAGACGGCGCTCGCCATGATGGACGGGGCCGGGTATCTGTCCGAGCTGTGGGCGGTACGGGCGCGGATCGCCTTCCACCGGGGCGATCCCGCCGCCGCGATCGGCCTGTGCCGCGAGGCGCTCGGCGCGTCCGGCACGATGAGCCACCACGACCGCGTGCGGACCGAGATCCTGCTGCACGAGGCGGAACTGGCCGCCGGCGCGGGCGAGTCCGCCGCGGCGGAACTGCGGCGGATCGCGGAGGAGACGACGCGCTCCGGCAACCTCGGGCTCGCCACGCGCGCGTGGAAGGCCCTCGCGGAGGCGGCGGTACAGGGGGCCTGAGCCCCGGAGCCGAACGATGACGCCGGGGCCTTCCCGGGCGCGGTCGGCCTCGGCACGCCGCAGCAGGTCAGCGGCGCGTCTCGACCGTTCAGCGGCTCGCGGGCGCGGTCAGCGGTCCACGAACCGGTCGGCGGTTTCCGCGGGACGCTCAACGGCTCCCGGGCGCGGTGGGGTGTCCCGCCATTCCGTGCCCACGCGCTCCCCGGGGACGCCTCACGCGAGGGCCGCGCCGCGTGGACGCTGCCCCCGCGCCCGCGCGCGCCTGGCGCAGGGCCCGTCAATCGCGCATTCGACCACCGCTTGTCCGAGGCCCGACTTCGCGCCCGCGCGCGCCCGGGGCCGTCCGGCGCGCCGCCGTCCCCGCGGCCCCGCCGCCGTCCTCCGTGGCCGCGCACACCCGCGCGGCGTCCCACCCGTCCTCGGCGTCCGGGGCCCGGGCCGCTTCCATGGCCTCCGCGACCAGGTCGAGATAGGTGAACAGCTGGTCGTGCCACGCGACATACGCGGCGAAGTCGTGGGCGTGGGTGAGGCTCCGCACGACCACCGCCCGGCGGGCCGCGGCCGGGGAGGGCTGCGCGCCGTAACCCTCCAGGAAGGCCCGGGCCAGGGCGGTGCAGTCGGCGGGGCCGTAGACGCCCCAGCGCTGTCCCGCGGCCATCTCGGCGAACTCGGCCAGTTGCCAGGCCACGTCGAACTCCCATGTGCCGACGGTGAGTTCCTCGCCGGTGAACAGCACCGGGCGGCCCGGTCCGGCGGGCAGGACGAGCGCGCCGAGGGCGGGCCCGCCGTGCAGCAGGCGGCATGGTCCGGGTCCGTGGGCGGAGGCCTCGCTCCACTCGCCGATCAGGCCCAGCCGCCGGTCGCCGAGACGGGCGCGGGCCTCGGCGTGCAGACGCGGCGCGGCCCCGGGGCCGGTGCCGGCGCGCAGCCACCGGGCGAGCCGGGCCGGCGCCGGGGGCGGGCCGGACGGCGCCCCGGGCACAGGGCGGGCGTGCAGTGCCCGCAGGGTCGCTCCGAGGCCGCGCACGGCGTCCCGCACGGCCGCCCGGGCACGCGGGTCCCGGTCGTCACGGAGCACCGCGGCGGCGGAACGGGTTCCGGGCGCGGCGTAGCGCAGGACCCCGGCCTGCCCGGGGTGGGGCCGGGCCAGGGCGAGGCCGACCGGGGTCTCGGCGGACACCGCGCGCACCGCCGCGGCCGGGCGTGCGCCGGGCAGGGGCAGAGGGGTGTCGCGGGCCGGTCCGGGGCGGCGGCACCACACATGACCGCCGGTGGGCACGGCGAGGACGGCGGTGAGTACGTTCCGGGTGCCCAGCTCGCGGACCAGGCGCTCGCCCGGCGCCGGCCGGACGCCGGTGCCGGGGCCGGTGCCGGGGCCGGTGCCGGTGCCGGGAACAGGCACAGGAACAGGAACAGGAGCGGGAACAGGAGCGGGAACAGGAGCGGCCGGGTGGTGCTCAGGCATCGCGGGCTCCCTCCCCCGGCCGGTGCGCGGGCCGGTGGCGTGCCATCAGGTCGAGCAGGGTGGGCAGCGGGGCGGCGACCGAGGCGTCGTCGCGGCCGGTGGAGGCGCTGCGGCCCGGGTGCGGTGGCGCGACCAGCACGTTGTCGTACCGTTCCAGTGCTTCGAGATGGCCTCGGTAGGCCGGGCCGGCCTCGGCGCCGGGCGGGAGCGCGGGGGCGATGCCGATGACCGCGCGGGTGCACTGGAGTGCCATCAGCACGGGTGTGTCGGCCAGTCCCCACGCGAAGCGGCCGATGAAGTGCAGGCCCGCCGGGTGCACCGCCACCGCGTCCGGCCACTCGGCGAGTTCGACGTGGTCCAGGCGCGGCGCCGGGGCGTCGGTGGTGCCCGGCCAGGCGTCGAGCAGTACCTCGCCGCCCAGGATCGCCCCGAGGGCGGTCCTGCTGACGAACCGTTCGGCGCTGCGGGTGACGGCCACCCGGACCTCGGTACGGGGGTGACTGGCGCGCAGCCAGTTCAGCCAGAAGGGCAGGAAGGCCACGCTCAGGGCCCCCGTGCCGAACAGCAGCAGCCGTGACGGCGCGGTGGGCGGTCCGCCGTCAGGAGCCGTGGGCGGCTCCGGGGCGGTGCCTGCCGGTCCTGCCGGTCCCGCGGGGCCTGCCGGTCCTGCCGGTCCTGCCGGTCCCGCAGGAGTCCCGGTCGCGTCCGCGCGCGGGCCGGTCGTGCTCGTGCCGGGGTCGTCAGACATGGTGTTCCTCCACGGCCGTGAACACGTCCTCCAGGTCCGTCAGCGCCTCCTGGAGGCCGTGGGTGAACTGGACGCCGCCGACGTTGAGGATCACCTCGTCGATGCCGGCCGCGCGGTGCCGCAGCAGTTCGCGGGCGATGTGGGCGGGGCTGCCGTAGACGAACACACCGGCGTCCACGAGCCGTCCGGCCTTGGCGAGCGGGTCGTCCCCGGGGCGTACGGCGACGCCCGCGCGGCGCAGCATGTCGAGGTAGTGGGGCGCGGTGAGGTGGGCGGAGACCACGGCTCCGGCTAGGCGGGCCGGGTCGCGTCCGGGGCGGTCGACGGCGAGGTGGACCACGGTCGCCACGCGGGGCGGGCACCCGTCGCCGGCGCCCTGGCGCAGCGCGGGGACGAGGACGTCGCGTACGTACGCGGCCGGGGTGAGCCAGGTGATGGCGACATCGGTTACCGGGGCGGCGGATCTGGCCATGGCGGGGCGCAGCACGCCCGCGCCGATCTCGACGGCCGGGTGGGGGCGGGTGGGTGTCAGCGCGGTGCGCGGGCGGTGGTATTCGCCCGCCAGGTCGACGGTGTCGCCGTCGAGCAGGGTGCGCGCGGCGGTGAGGAACTCCGTGGCGGCGGTGCGCGGGCTGCGGTACGGGGCGCCGTGCAGGGAGGCCACGAAGCCGGGCGTGGCGGTGCCGTAGCCCATGACGACGGTGCGGCCGGTGATCAGCGCCAGGGAGCGGGCCTGGGCCGCCGCGTCGTACGGGGTGCGCAGGGGCATCAGGGAGACCCCGGTGCCGACGGATAGGCGCAGTCCGCGTCCGGCGAGGTGGGCGAAGAGCTGGAGGGGGTCGAGGCGCAGCGACTGCCCCGTCCACAGGCGGCGGGCGCGGCGCCGGGCCGCGAGTTCGGCGTAGGGCAGGACGTCTTCGACGCAGTCCGGTTGGTGCGGGATCATCACGGCGGGCGTGGCCCGCGGGGACATGACCATGGCGTGGGTCCAATCGTGGTTCGGCGTCACCGCGGCGCGACGTCACCGCGGTTCAGCGCCGTCGCGGTTCAGCGCCGTCGCGGCTCGGCATCACCGCAGCTCGGCGTCGCCGCGGCTCGGCATCACCGCAGTTAGGCATCACCGCGGTTCGGCGTCGCCGCGGTTTCGCGTCGTCGCAGCTCGGCGCCGCCGCGGTTCAGCGCCGTCGCGGTTCAGCGTCCGGCGGTCGCGAGCGGTTCCGGCAGGCCGGTGGGCGCGGCCGACGGCGGTGTTCCGGCGGGCCGTTCCGGCGCGGCGGCCGGGACGGTCCGGGCGGGCAGCACGTCGCGCGGCGAGGTGAGGTTGCGGGCGGGGTCGGCCGGGTCGACGCCGGCCTCCAGAAGGCAGTCGTGCACGGCCCGGGTGCGGGAGCGGGCGGCGGGTTCCTGGGCGTGCTCGGTGAGGCCGGCGGCCACCGCGGCGGCCCGGTGTTCGCCGAAGCTGACCCGGCGCATGCCGGGCCGGCCGTCGTCGGGCTCCCAGGCGGCCCCGACGCCGGGGGCGAGTTCCCGGACGAAGGCCGAGACGGCGGGGCCGAGTCCGGGCAGGTCCCGGGCGGCGCGGGCGATGAGTTCGGCCGCGTCCCAGCTCTCCGGGCCCAGGTAGACGACGCAGGCGTCCTGGCGGGGGTAGCCGGTCCGGGAGGAGGCGATCTTGGCGCGGTAGGGAAGCCGTTCCTCCTCCAGCAGGCGCAGGACGGCCGCCCAGACCCCGGGGGCCGCTTCCGGTCCGGTGACGTGCAGATAGACCCGGAGCGTGCCGGTGGCGCGGACCCGGGCGGGCACGGTGCCCTCGCAGAGGAAGAAGCCCGGTGACACGGCGGGGCGGGCGGCGTCCAGGCGGACCCGGGCGCGGTCGCCGGACGCGGTCCGGACGGTGTCCACGCGCTCGCGGGCCACCGTCACCCGTACCCCTTCCAGCAGGACGGGGACGCCGGTCTCGTCGCCGTCCCCGAGGAGTTCCACGGTGCGGGTGAGGTGGCGGTGCGGCATGGCCGCGAGGAGCCGTGCCTCCAGGGCGGTGTCCCGCGGCGATCGGGGGGCGGGCGTCTCCTCGTCGGTGCGGCCCATGTGATGGCGGCGGTAGAACGCGGAGGCGAGCGCGGCGCGCAGGGCCCGCGGGTCGTCGGCGGTTACCTCCCGCCCGCCGACCAGGGCGCCGGTGGCGGAGTCGTCGACGACGGTCTCTTCGAGGATCCGCAGGATCGCGGGCGCCAGGGGACCCTCCGCGGGCGGGGTGTTCGGGGAGGTGTTCGGGGTGGTGTTCATGCCGAGGTTTCCTCCCAGCCGAGTACGGACACGAAGGCGTGCGGGGAGAGCAGGACGGTGCGGCCGATGCCGGCGGCGGCGCGTTCGGCGGCTCCGAGGCGCGCGCTGCGTTCGGAGGTGGCGAGGAGCCGGTCGAGGAGGTGCCAGCCGGCGAACGCGGTGGCGCGTGCGAGCAGGCCCGGGTCCTGTTCGGCGGCGTCCGGCCGCGCCTGGGCGTAGCCGTGGTGGAAGGCTCCGATGAGCGGGGTCACGCGGGCCAGTTCGGCGAGGCCGGTGGAGACGATCTCGTCGTGGGAGACGGGTACGCCGGGGGCCTGGGGAAGGCCGGCGGGGATCTTCAGGACCGCCCGGTAGAGCCAGTCGCCGGCGAATCCGCCGAGGTCGCGGGCCGGGTCGCCGTGGCGGAACTCCTCCCAGTCGGTCAGCAGCATCCGGCCGTCGGGGGCAGTGAGGAACTGGTCCAGGCGCAGATCGCCGTGGATGGGGGTGCGGGGCGCGCGCGCCTCGTCGGCCCTGAGCCCGCGCAGGGCCTCGTGCAGCGCGGCGTCGCCCTGCATCAACCGCCAGGCGTCCAGGGTTCCGGCGCTGGCCCGGGTGTACAGGGTCCAGGGCAGCGCCCGCAGGTGGCCGAGGGGCGGCAGCGGCAACGGGGCGTCGTCGAGGTCCGCCCGGTCGGCGGGCCGCAGGGTGTGCAGGGCGGCGATGATCCGGCCCGCCTCCCGCGCGGCCTCGGGGCCGAACTCGTCCCGGGCGGCCAGGTCGCTGCCCGTGGCGGCGTCCGCCACCAGCTCGAAGGCCAGGAGCCGGGCCTCCTCGTCGGATCCGATCAGGCGGGGGCGGGGAAAGGGGACGCCGTCGACGGTCGTCGAGACGGCCCGTTCGAAGCCGAGGACCCGGCGGAACCGGCGCAGCGATTCGCCGTTCTCCCCGCCGATGCGTTTGACGAAGACCGGCCCGCCCCGGGTGGTGGTGCCCGCCCAGTTGTCGTTGCGGCCGGGGTAGGCGCTGAGCGACTCCTCGGTGAAGGCACCCATTCCCAGGCGCCGCAGAAGGCCCGGTACGGCGGGGAAGTCGGACAGATCCGTGGGGGCGATCCGACGGCGGGCGTGCTCGTCCGTCCTCGCCAGGGTGTCAGTGGTCATGACGTGGACCGTAGCCCCTCCCACCCATTCGATGTCAATAAGCTGGACAAGCTTGGCATGAAACTTGACAACCTTCGGGTCGGATGGGGTACCACAGTCGGTACCCCCCGCGGCCGGTCCGCCGCGGAGGCCGGCGACCCGACGGAGGAGCGACCATGTCGGCCGAACAGCCACGCCCGAAACCCCCGCGCACCCGGCTGCGCGTACTGCGCCAGGTGGTGCGGAACCGCCGGAACACGGTCCCGGCCGTGCTCCTGGCCCTCGTCGCCACCGCCGCGACGCTCACCGTGCCGCTGGTGGTCCGTCGTATCGTCAGCGGCTTCTCCCGGCACGAGGCCGTGACAAGCTCTGTCATGCTGATGACACTGCTGGCGCTGACCGGCGCGGTGGCGTCGGCCCTGTCGTCCTTCTGCCTGGCCCGGGCCGGCGAGGCGATGGTGCTGACCGTCCGGCAGCGGGTGGTGGCACACGCGCTGCGCCTGCCGCTGTCCGGCGCCCGCAGGATCGGCTCCGGTGAACTTGTCGCCCGGGTCACCTCGGACTCCGCCCAGTTGCGGTCGGTGGTCGACATCGGCGTCACCCAGCTGCCGATGGCCGCTCTCACCGTCACCGCCACCCTGGTCATCATGGGCCTGCTCGACTGGGTGCTCCTGCTCATCGTGCTGGTCACCTTCTCGGCGGCCGGACTGGCGATCACGGTCTTCATCAAGGGCGTCCGGCGCAGCACCGCCGCCCAGCAGGACGCGCTGGGCGAGCTCGCCCAGCGCTTCACCGCCGCCCTCGGCGCCCTCGCCACCGTCAAGGCGTGCCGAGCGGAGGCGCAGGTCACGGGTGCCATCGACGCGGACGCGGCGACCGCGGCCGATGCCGCGGTGGCCGCCGCCCGCCGTCAGGCGTTCGTCACGCCGATCATGGGACTCGGCCAGCAACTGGCCCTGATCGGAGTGGTGCTGGGCAGCGGCGCCCGGCTCGCCGCCGGTTCGCTGAGCATCGCGGAGTTCGCCGCGTTCCTGCTGTACCTGCTGCAACTCGTCGCGCCGCTCAGCCTGGTGGCCGGCGGCTTCGCGCGCCTCCAGCTCGGCTTCGCCGCGCAGTCGCGCATCGAGGACGTTCTCGATGAACGGAGCGAGCACGCGCTCCACGAGCCGTTCCCGCCCCGGCGACCGCGTGACGCCCCGGACGCGGGCGCCGACGGCCGCCCCGGCCCGGAAGCCCCCGCGCTCTCCGCCGGAGCCGCCAGAACCACCGGAGCCATCGATCCCGTCGGTCCCGTGAGCCCTGTGAGTCCTGCCGATCCCGTCAGTCCCGTCAGTCCTGCCAATCCCGTTGGTCCTGTCGATCCCCTCAGTCTCGTCAGTCCTGTCAGTCACGTCGGTTTCGTCGACCCGGGTGCGCCGGCGGTCGAGTTCGACGGAGTGACCTTCCGTCATGGCGGGGACCGGCCGGCCGCCAACGGGCTGTCCTTCGTCGTGCCCCGGCACGGGGTCACCGCCCTGGTGGGCCCCTCGGGCGCCGGGAAGTCGACGGCGCTGAACCTGACCGAGCGCTTCCTCGTGCCCGACGACGGCACCGTCCGGCTCCTCGGCCGTGACATCGCCCGCTGGCCGCTGGACGAACTGCGCGGCCGCATCGCCTACCTCGACCAGGCGTTCACCCTGCTCGAAGGCACGGTCAGGGAGAACCTGCTGCTCGGCCGCGCCACGCCCGTCGGCGACGACGGCCTGTGGGCCGCCCTGGCGGCGGTGGGGCTCGACGAGGCGGTCGCCCTGCTGCCGGACGGCATCGACACCGTCGTGGGCCGGGGCGACGACCTCTCCGGCGGCCAGCGGCAACGGCTCGCGCTGGCCCGGGTGCTGCTCACCGACGCCCCCGTGGTCCTGCTGGACGAACCGACCTCCCAGCTCGACAGCATCAACGAGAACCGGCTGCGCGAGGTAGTCGACCGCCTGTCCCGGGACCGGGCGGTGGTCGTCGTGGCCCACCGCATCTCGACCGTTCGCCGGGCCCGGCACATCGTCGTCCTGGACGAGGGGCGCTGCCTCGCCTCGGGCACCCACGACGAGCTCCTCGACCGCTGCGAGATGTACGCGGAGCTGGTACGCGGCCAGCGGCTCGGCCTGCGGGCGGGCGCGGGCGTCTGACCTGGCGTACGAACCGTCCCCGGAGTCCGCGTGACCACCGGGGGCGTCCGTCCGGCCCGCCCGGCCGCCGGGCGCGCTCCCGGTACGAACGGGCGGGCGCGGACGGCCCGTCACCGCCCACGCCCGCCCGCACCGGTCAGGCCCCGGCGGTGTCCGCGGGCCGCACCCGCTCCGGGTCCGGGGCCGGCGCCACGGGGGCGGGGGCGTGGGCCGTCGTGGCGCCCGACTCCGCGGCGCTCGACGACCGCCGTCCGACCAGCGCGTGCGCGCGCAGCCGCTCGAAGGCTGCGACATCGGGCCGCTCCCTGCCGAGGAGGCTGCCGGCGACGCAGCCCAGGAAGCCGAGCGGCACCGACACCAGCACCGGGAAGGCGAGCGGGAACGGAGCGTTCTCCGGCCCGCCGGGCCACGCCGACGGCCCCAGCACGATCAGGGTGAGCGCGCTGACGAGACCGACGATCGCGCCGACGATGGCGCCGGTGGTCGTCATCCGACGCCAGGTCAGGGTGAGCAGCAGCACCGGGAAGGTGGAACTCGCGGCCGTCGACGTGGCCAGCGTGGCGATGAACGTGACGTTCTGCCCGCTACCGATGGCCAGGGTCGCGCCCAGCGCCACGGCGACGAGGACCACGGCCGAGATCTGCCCGACCCGCTTCTCCTGTCGCTCGTCCCGTCGCAGCAGCCCGCTCCACAGGTCGTGGGCGACCGCGCCGGAGGCGGCCATCACCAGGCCCGCCATGACGGCGAGGATGGTGGCGAACCCGATGGCGGCGACGAGCGCCAGCAGGATGTCGCCGAAGAAGGTGTCCCCGCCGCCGAGCCAGCGCGCGAGTTCCGGCAGCGCGAGGTTCCCGCCGGCCCCGGCCGGCCCCTCGCCGCCGGTGCCGAGCGCGGCCCGCGCGGCGAGCCCGAGGAAGGCGATCAGGACGTTGAACCCCCCGATCAGGCCCACCGCCCACACTCCGGAACGGCGTGCCTGACGGGCGTCCGGGACGGTGAAGAACCGCATGAGGACATGGGGAAGGCCGACGGCGCTCAGAGTGACCGCGGCGGCCATCGACCACAGGTCGATCGGCCGGTGGAAGGTCAGTCCCGGCGTCAGGTACCCGGAGCCGTGCGGCGATTCCGCCACGGCCCGCTGGACCACGCCCAGCGGATTGACGTCGATCCGCACCAGGACCAGGACGACCAGCAGGACGACGACCGCCATCAGCAGCACGGCCTTGATGACCTGGACCCAGGTCGTGGCGAGCATGCCACCGAAGAGCACGTAGACCAGCATCAGCGCGGCGGCGAGCGTCGCGCCCCACACGAAGCCGATCCCCGTCAGCGCCTCCAGCAGAACCCCGCCCGCCACCAGCTGCGCCACCATGTACAGCAGGCTCACGAAGAGCGTGCAGACGGCCGCGACGGTGCGCACCGGCCGGGTCCGCAGCCGCAGCGCCAGGGCGTCGGTGAAGGTGAACCGGGCCAGGTTCCGCATCTTCTCGGCGAGCAGGAAGAGCACGACGAGGAAGATCCCGGAGGCGGCGACGGCGTAGAGCACCCCGTCGATGCCGAAGAGGAAGGCCAGGCCGGTGTAGCCCAGCAGCGAGGACGAGGACAGGAAGTCGCCCGCGATGGCGAAGCCGTTGGAGCGTCCGGAGATGCTGCTGCCGGCGGTCCAGAAGTCGTCGGCCGACCTGGTGCGGCGGGCCGCCACATACGTGACGATCAGGGTGATCGCCACGATGACGCAGCTGACGGTGAGGGCGACCGGGTTGAATCCCGACGTGGACACGGCTCATGCCTCCTTACGGGACGCGGACCCGACCGCGTCCGAGGCGCGGGCGAGTCCGCGCTCGATCAGTTCGTCCCACGTACGGGACCGGTGGTTGTAGGCGACGGTGAGGGCGAAGACGACGACCACATGGGCCAGGGCCACCAGCAGGCCGAGGGTCGCGCCGCCGCCCACGGAGCTGCCGAAACTCGGACGGAACAGCCCGGCCCAGCCGAAGAGCACCACCAGGGATCCGCCGAAGCCGACCCAGGCGCGGGTGAAGAAGCGCCGCCGCAGCCTCAGCACCTCCTGCATCTCGGGGATCTCCAGGAGGGCGGCCGGGTCGACTGCCGCCGGCGGGGACGAGCGGGCGGGCTCAGAGACGTTCACATTCGGCTCCCGATCAGAAAACGAACGAGCATTAGCTAGGGAAGCTAGACAGGGATGTCGTCCGAGGCAAGAGATGTGCAAGAAATAGCGGTTGCAGCGGCTTTCGAGCGGGAGGCTATCTTCGCTTGCGAACGTACGCTAGTTTACGGTCCAGTTCCCGGGTAAACCGGATCGCCCGATTCCGCCCGCCCCCGACTCCCCTCTCTCCCCCGACTCCCTCCCCCCTCGACTCCCGCTCCCCCTCGGCTCTCTCTTCACGGAGGTATGACGATGTCCCGACGACTGACGGGCCCCCTGGCGGCCGCTCCGGCCCTCGCGTCCCCGGGCGCGGCGGCCCGGGTCCTGCGCGAGGCCGCCCTGGTGACGACGGGGGCGGCCGCGGTGGGCGCGTCCGCCCAGGTGGCGTTCCCGCTGCCGGGCACGCCCGTCCCGGTGACCCTGCAGACCCTCGCGGTGCTGCTGGTGGGGGCCGGGCTGGGCTGGGCGCGCGGCGGAGCGGCGGTCGTGCTGTACGTGGCGGCGGGCTTCGCCGGCGTGCCCTGGTTCGCCGGGCACACCGCGGGGGTCCCGGCCGCCTCGGCGGGCTATCTGCTGGGGGCGATACCGGCGGCTGCGGTCGTGGGCCTGCTGCGTTCGCGCGGGCTCCTGAGGTCGCCGCTGCCGCGCGCCGGCGCGTTCCTGCTGGCACAGGCGCTGGTGTACGCCGTGGGCGTCCCGGTCCTCATGGCGACGACCGGGACCGGGTTGGCCGAGGGCATCGCCCTGGGGCTGGTCCCGTTCGTGGTGGGCGACCTCCTGAAGGTCGCGCTGGCCACCCTCGCGGCCCCGGCGGCGGCACGCTGGTCCCCCGCGCCGTCGCCCCGGTGATCCCCGCGCCGACGGGCCGTTGATCCCCGCTGATCCCCGGGGCGACGGGCCCGCGATCCGCACGGTGTGGGCTGTCGGCAGCCCACACCGGCGGCCCTCGCCGGCCGGGTCGCCCGGCACACAACGGCGTCCCGGCCGGTCCCGCGTACGGCGGTCCCGGGCCGTCGGCGGGCCGGAGGGGCGGCGGCCGTCTCATGGCCGGGCGGGCCGCTCGCGGATGAGTCCTTCCTGCGCCCCGGAGACGACCAGCCGGCCCGCGCGGTCGGTCATCCGGCACTCCGTCAGCGCCAGCCCGTCGCCGCCGACGGGGCAGCTCTGCTCGCACAGCAGCCAGTCGTCCGCCCGGGGCGGGGCATGGAACCACAGGGTGTGATCGAGGCTGGCGCCGGCCACCGGGTCGTCGTACCAGGACCGGCCGGAGGGGAACAGCGCGGTGTCCAGCAGCGTCAGATCGGAGGCGTACGCGATCAGCGCGGCGTGCAGCAGACCGTCCCCGGGCACGGAACCGGCGGTGCGCAGCCAGAAGTGCTGGCGGGGCTCGCGCACCCGGCCCTTGGTCAGGCCGGTGGGCTCCTCGGTGAAGCGCAGGTCGAACGGGTGCGGGGTGGCCCACCAGTCGGGCAGCCGGTCGTGGTGCGGTTCCAGCCAGTGCTCCAGCGGCGGCACCTCGTCGGGGGCGGGCACGCCGGGCGCGGTGTACTGCTGATGGGCCGGCTCCGGCTGGGAGCCGTCGTGGAAGGAGGACATCGACTCGGCGATGTCCCGTCCGTTCTGACGTATCGTCACTCGACGGGTGGAGAAGTGCCGTCCGTCGCGCAGCCGCCGTACGTCGAGCTCCAGCGGGACGGCGGAGTCCCCGGGGCGGACGAAGTAGGCGTGCAGCGAGTGCGGGCGGCGGCCGCCGGGCACGGTGCGTCCGGCGGCCAGCAGCGCCTGCGCCAGGACCTGCCCGCCGAACAGCCGTGGCAGGGCCCGCCCGCCGACGCCGCCGAGGAACCGGTCGGAACCGGCGGGGCGCACCGTCAGCACGTCCAGCAGTTCGTCGATCGGCGCACCTTCTCCGGCGGTCATCGGCCCGTGCCCGGCAGCGCCGGGGAGGTGGTGCCGCGCCGCAGGTCCGGGCGGTCGTACGGGGCGATGGGGACGGCGGTCGGCCGTCCCAGCGAACGGGCCGCCCGGCGTGCCCAGTAGGGGTCGTCGAGGGTCGCCCGGGCCAGCATCACGGCGTCCGCGGAGCCGTCGGCGAGCACGTTCTCGGCCTGCCGGGCGGTGGTGATGAGGCCCACCGCGGCGGTGGGGACGCCGGCTTCGCGGCGGATGCGCGCGGCGAAGGGCACCTGGTAGCCGGGGGCGACGGGGATGTCGGCGGACGGGGTGTTCCCACCGGTGGAGGTGTCGACGAGGTCCACGCCGCGTTCCTTCAGCAGTCGGGCGAGTTCGACGGTCTGCTCGATGTCCCATCCGCCGTCGGTCCAGTCGGTGGCCGACACCCGGACCAGCAGCGGTACCCGGTCCGGCAGCCGCTCGCGGACCGCCTCCACCACGGCCAGCGCCAGGCGGGTCCGGCGGGCGAAGGAGCCGCCGTAGGCGTCGTCGCGCCGGTTGGAGAGCGGGGAGAGGAACTGGTGCAGCAGATAGCCGTGGGCGGCGTGGAGTTCGACGGCCCCGAAGCCCGCCGCGAGGGCGCGCCCGGCCGCGTCCGCGAACGCGCCGGGCAGCCGTCCGATCTCCTCGGCGGTGAGGGCGCGCGGCGCCGGCAGGTCGCCGTGCGCGAGGGGGGACGGGCCGACGGTGGGCCAGCCGCCCTCGGCGGCGGGCAGCGGGCCCCGCCCCGTCCACGGCCGCCGCGTGGACGCCTTGCGCCCGGCGTGGCTGAGCTGCACGGCGGGGACCGCGCCCTGCTCGGCGACGAACCGGGTCACCCGGGCCCAGGAGTCGATGTGCGCGTCGTCCCACAGCCCGGTGTCGTACGGGGATATGCGGCCGGCCGGGTCGATCGCGGTGGACTCCGCCATCACCAGGCCGGCGCCCCCGACGGCCCGTGATCCGAGGTGGACCAGGTGCCAGTCGGTGGGGTGGCCGTCGTCGGCGGAGTGCTGGCACATCGGGCTGACCCAGGCGCGGTTGCGCAGGGTGGCCCCGCGCAGGGTGAGCGGTTCGAACAGTCGGGTCACGGTGTTCCTCCTCCGGGCGGGTCCGGTACGGCGTCGTGCGCGACGCGGGTGTCGAGTGCCCCGGCGAGCGGCAGTTCCACCCGGCAGCGGGCGCCAGGGGTCGGCGCCCATCCCCGCCGGGACGCCCGGTCCGGTCCCGGCGCCGTGACGGCGAGGACGTCGCCGGGGGCCATGGCGGTCCGGGCGGAGACGTGGACGAGCAGTTCCCGCAGCGCCCCGAGCAGCGGCGTGACCGCGTGGCGCAGCACCGGGCGGCCGTCGATCCGCGCGGTGAGGCGGCCGTCGGCGGTCAGGAACTCGTCGGGGGTGACCAGGTACGGGCCGAGGGCGGCGGCCCGGGTCTCCCCGGCCGGCCAGTCGGCGTAGCAGGTGTAGCCGGCGAGCGTCTCGGACGCCCGCTCCGGGGGGACCCGGCTGCCGGCGGAGCCGACGACCGCGGCGATCCCGGGCCGCCAGCGTGCCCCGGTCCGGCCGGCGGGTGCGAAGCGGCCTCCGGGCGCGACCGGGGGGCCCGCGAGGGGGGACCAGGTGGCCTCGGGGTCGTCGGCGTCGGCGTGGAACATCCGGGCGGGACGCGGCACCGGGGGCAGCAGGGCCAGTTCCGCCGGGTCGTGGTCGGGCGGGAGCCCGACGGCGTTCATGGCGATGCCCATCAGGCCGTCGTCGCGCAGGGCGTCGGCGAGCGTGGGCGTTTCCAGGGACGGGCGGGCGCCGAGGTCCACGACCCCGGCGCCGTCGAGCACGCCCCACGAGGGCCCGCGGGCCCCGGTGAAGGAGAGCAGTCTCACCCGGTCACTCCAGGGTGGTGCCGGCCGCGGGGCCTTCGAGGAACTTATTGGGCTTGAGGAAGAAGCAGAGCACCAGGGCGCCGTCGGGGGCCGAGGCGCGGTGCTGGTTGCCCTTGGGCCGCCAGGAGAAGTTGCCGGTGGTGGTCGCGCCCTCGGCGTCGACGATGCTGCCCTCCAGCACCCAGGTCTGCTCGATCTCGACGTGTTCGTGCAGGGGCAGGACGGCGCCGGGCTGCCAGCGGAAGAGGGCGGTCAGCAGGCCGGTCTCCTCCTCGCGCAGCAGCACCTTCATGTCGATGCCGGGGAAGCCGGTGGGCTTCCAGGGCAGGTCGTCGACCTTGACGTAGCGGGACGCCAGCGGCGGCAGGGCGTTGAGCTCATCCGCCATGGGGGTGATCGCGGGCATGTGGTTCTCTCCTGGTTCTCTCGTTCTGTCGGCGTCGGTGTCGGTGTCGGCGCCGGTTGTCACGACGCCGGTTCCCGCCGATGTCGGTTGTCGCGGCGCCGGTTCCCGCCGGCGCGGGGCTCGCGGTGCGGGAGGGGCGTGCGGTGTGCGGGGTCCGCGGCGGGCGGTCCCCGCGCGTACGCACGCCGTGCCGGTGCGGGGCGGCGGGTCACGGGGACGGACACGGGTACGGGTACTGGTACGGGGCCCGCGCGTCACAGCAGGGACATGCCTCCGTCGACCGCGACGACCTGTCCGGTGGTCCACTCGTCCCGGGCGGCGAGGCGGGAGATCCACAGCGCGATCTCCTCGACGGTGCCGGTCCTGCCGAGCGGTATCTGTCCGGCCCGTTCCCGCAGGAACGACTCGGCGCGTTCGCGGTCCATGCCGGCGACCGCGAACAGGTTGGTGGGGGTGGGGCCGGGGGCGACGGCGTTGACCCGGATGCCCCGGTCGGCCAGCTCGACGGCCCAGCAGCGGGTGAGCTGGGCGATGGCCGCCTTCGAGGCCGCGTAGAGGGCGTTGGAGGCGCTGGGCCGGATGGCCACGGTGCTGGAGATGTTGACGACCGCGCCGCGCGCCCGGGTCAGCGGTTCCAGCAGGGCCCGGGTGACGAGGGTGGTGCCCAGGACGTTGACGTCGAAGAGGCGGCGCGCGGAGTCGGTCTCGGTGTCGGCCAGCGCGCCCTGGAGGAACAGCCCGGCGGAGTTGACCAGGAAGTCCACCCGGCCGAACCGTTCCGTCACGTCGTGCGCGGCGCGTGCCAGTCCGTCCGCGTCGCGGACGTCGACGGCGGCGGTGTGCGCGGCGCCGTGGTCCGCGAGCCGGGCGAGCGCCTCGGCGTCGCGGTCCCAGCCCGCCACCTCCGCGCCGCCGGCGAGGAAGCGCTCGGCGACGGCCCGGCCGATGCCGGAACCGGCCCCGGTGACCACTCCGGAGAGCCCCCGGTACTGCCCCGGGGCGGGGGCGGGCACGGTGCCCGGTGTGCTGTTCATCCGTTCCTCCTTCCTTCCGTGTCCGGCCGACTCAGACCGGGGTGACGGCCTGACGGCGGGCCACGGGGGCGGCCGGGCGGCGTCGGTAGAGGCGCAGCCGTTCGATGAGTTCGCGCCGCAGGTCGTCGGCCGGCACCACGGCGTCGACCGCGTTCTCGTTGGCGATCTTGAAGACGTCGATGCCCTCGGCGTACTCGGCCTGCTTCTCGGCGATGAAGCGCTTGCGCTCCTCGGGGTCCTCGATGGCCTGGATGCGGTTGTAGTGGATGCCGTTGACGGCCGCGTCGGGGCCCATGAGGGCGGGTTTGGCGGTGGGCAGGGCGATGACCGCGTCGGGCCGCATGGGCGCGCCGGACATGGCGAGGTAGCCGCCGCCGTACGCCTTGCGGACGAGTACGGCGATGCGCGGGACGCGGCTCTCGGCGACGGCGAAGAGCATCTTGGCGCCGTGCCGGATGATGCCCTGGCGCTCGACCTCGGAGCCGATCATGTAGCCGGCGATGTCCACGAGGAAGAGCAGGGGGATGTTGAAGGCGTTGCAGATCCAGATGAAGCGGGCGGCCTTGTCGGAGGAGTCGGGGAAGATCACGCCGCCGCGCTGCATGGGCTGGTTGGCGACGATGCCGACGCTGTGACCGTCGAGGCGGGCGAAGCCGGTGACCATCTCGGGGGCGAACAGCTCCTTGTACGGGAAGAAGCTGTCCGCGTCGAAGACGGCGTCGATGAGGTCGTGGACGTCGTATACCTCGGACTCGCGCAGCGGCACGACCTCCCGGGGGCTGCGTTCCGAGCCCGGTTCCGCGGCCGGTGCGACGGGCGGCGGCGTCTTCCAGTCGGACGGCAGGTAGGACAGCCACACCCGCAGGGCGGCGATGGCCTCCTCGTCGTCCTCCACGAGGCAGTCCCCGAGGCCGGAGGTGCGGCAGTGCATCTCCGCGCCGCCCATCTCCTCCAGGGTCACCCGCTCGCCGGTGACCATCTCGGCGAGGCGGGGCGAGCCGAGGTAGGCGGTGGCGTGGCCGCGCACCATGACGGTGTAGTCGCACAGCGCCGGGACGTACGCCGAGCCGGCCGGGGAGGGCCCGAACAGGGCGCAGGCCTGGGGCACCCGGCCGGATATCTGGACCTGGTTGTAGAAGATGTTGCCCCAGGCGCGGCGGCCGGCGTAGCTCTCGAACTGCTCGTCGATGCGGGCGCCCGCGGAGTCGAAGAGGTAGACCAGCGGGATGCCGGTCTCGTCGGCGATCTCCTGGGTGCGGGTGATCTTCTCGAAGGTGCGCTTGCCCCAGGTGCCGGCCTTGACGGTGAAGTCGTTGGCGATCACGGCCACTTCCCGGCCGTCGACGGTGCCGACGCAGGTGACGACCGCGTCTCCGGGCAGGCCCTCCTCGAACCGGGCCAGCAGCCCGTCCTCGAACGACCAGCCGTCGTCGAAGAGGAGTTCCAGCCGCTGGCGGACCAGCAGCTTTCCGGACTCCTGCACCTTCCTGCGGTTCTTCTCCGGCCCGCCCAGGCGGGCCTGTTCGAGTCGCCGGGACAGTTCCTCGTGGACTGTTTCGCTCATGGTTCCCATTCGATTCGCCGGGGATGAGGACTGCTTGACCGCCCTCGGGGGCACGTCTAGCGTAGCTAACGAACGCTTGTAAGTTAAGAGAGGATGAGGCGATGACGACCACCGGAGTCGAGGACGACGGAGCCCTGACGGTGACGGGTCAGGCGGAGCACTTCTGGGAGGACCTGCGCACGGGCGACGTGCTGCGGGGGCCGGGCGTCACCGTCACCGACGCGCACCTGGTCACCTGGGCCGGCCTGACCGGGGACTGGGTGTCGCTCCATCTGGACGAGGAGTACGCCGCCGCGACCCCGTTCGGCGGCCGGATCGGGCACGGGCCCCTCTCGCTGTCGCTGTCCCTGGGCCTGCTCACGCAGACGGGCCGGTTCGGGAACGTCCTGGCCTGGCTGGGGCTGGACGAGGTGCGGGCCCTGGCGCCGGTCCGGGTCGGGGACACGATCCGCCCGGTGGCGGAGGTGACCGAGGCGCGACCCTCCTCGAAACCGGGCCGCGGGGTGTGGACGCTCGCCTATCGCACCGTCAACCAGCGCCGGGAGACGGTGATGACCTTCCGCAGCAGCTTCCTGGTCAGGCGCCGCGAGGGCTGAGCGCCCGGGGCCGGGCGCCCCGGCCCGAAGCCGCCGCCGGCGATCCGCTCGCCGGCGGCGGCTTCGGCGTCCGCGCGTGTTCAGGGCCGGGGGCCGCACCGCATCAGCGCCGCGCGCCGCAGCCGGCACACCAGCTCGTCGCGCTGGTTGAACGCCCGGTGCTCCAGCTTCACGATGCCGGTGCCGTGCCGCGACTTCGACGGCCTGGTCTCCAGCACCTCGCTCTCCACCCGCAGTGTGTCGCCGATGAAGACCGGCTTGGGGAACGCCACGTCCTCGAAGCCGAGGTTGCCGACCGTGGTGCCCAGGGTGAGGTCGGCGACGTGCAGCCCGGCGACCAGGCCGAGGGTGAAGACGCTGTTGACGATGCGCCGGCCGTAGATCGACTCCTTGGCGAACTCCTCGTCCAGATGCAGTGGTTGGGGGTTCATCGTCAACGAGGTGAAGAGCAGGTTGTCGGTCTCGGTGACGGTCCTGGTGGCGGCGTGCCGCACCACGTCCCCCACCTGGAACTCCTCGAAGTATCGGCCGGTCATGCGGTCGTCTCCTTCTCCTCGTCGTGGTCGCCGGAGCCGTCCTCGTGCAGCACGAGGATCTGCCGGGCGTGCTGGGCGTGGGCGAGGTCGATGTGCTCGCCGTCGAACGTCACGGCCCCCAGGCCGCGGGCCGCGCCGTCCTCGTAGGCCGTCACCAGGCGGCGGAGCCGGTCGAGTTCGGCCGCCGACGGCCCGTACTCCCGGTTGACCACGGCGACATGGGACGGATGGATGAGGACCTGGCCGCCGTAGCCGAGCCGGCGGTTGGCGCGGGCGAACTCCCGCAGCCCCTCCAGGTCCCGGACGTCCTGCCAGAGCCCCAGTACGACGTGCCGCAGCCCGGCGGCGCGCGCCGCGAGCACGACCTTGCCGCGCAGGTAGAGCGTCTCCAGCCCCTCCGGGGTCCAGATGAAGCCGACCTCGCGCGAGACGTCGGCGTCCTTGGCCGCCGCGGCCATCAGCGAGACCACCCGGGGGGCGGCGGCGATCTCGTCGACCGCGGCCAGCGAGCGCGCGGTCTCCAGCGAGGGCACCAGCCCCACCCGCCCGCGCGGCATGCCGCGTTCGATCTCGGCGGCCGACACCAGGGCGTCGTAGGCCACGACGTCGTCGCGCCCCGAGAGCTTGGGGAGCAGCAGCCCGGTCAGCCCGGGGCGCACCACCGCGGCGACGTCGCGGGCGAAGTGGTCGGTGTCCAGCGGGTTGACGCGTACGAACACACCGGCCGGGCCGCCCGCGAGGCGGTCCACGGAGTCGGCCACGGCCCGGCGCGCCTGCTCCTTGGCGGCTTCGGGCACGGCGTCCTCCAGGTCGAGGATCAGCGCGTCGGCGCCCGCCGCCAGGGCCTTGTCCACCCAGTCGGGTTTGTGGCCGGGGACGAACAGCAGGGACCGGTAGGGCTTCATGGGCGTCATCGGTGTCATCGGGTCCTCGGTGCCATCGGGGTCAACGGGGTCAACGGGGTCAACGGGATCATCGGGATTCCTCTTCGGCTCGCGGCCCCGCGGCCTGGGGCTGCCAGCGGAAGACCGCTGTCGCACCGCCGTCGACCACGATGTTCTGTCCGTTGACGCAGTCGGCGGCGGGGCCCGCGAGGAAGGCGAAGACCTCGGCGACCTCCTCGGGCGTGGCGATGCGGTGCGCGGGGGTCCGGTCCAGGAAGGCCGCCTCGGCGCTCTCGTCGAGCATCGAGGTGCGCATGGGGCCGGGGCAGACGCCGTTGACGGTCACCGCGGTCCGCCAGAAGTCGAACAGCAGGGAACGGGTCAGCTGGGCGACGGCGGCCTTGGAGGCGGAGTAGGCGGGGAACGGGTAGCCGTTGACGGCCGCGATCGAGGCCGTGTTGACGATCCGGCCGCGCGGGGCGTCGCGGAGGTCCCCGGCGAAGGCCCGCACGGCCAGATAGGTGCCGGTGAGGTTGACGTCGACGACCCGGCGGAACGCGGCCCCGTCGAGGTCCGCGAGCTGTCCGCGGTCGAGGATTCCGGCGATGTTCATCAGCGCCGACGGCCGGCCCAGGTCCCGGTGCACGGCCTCGCGGAGCCGGGCCAGCGCCGCCTCGGAGGTGACGTCGACGCCGTAGCCCGCGGCGCTCCGGCCCTCGGCCCGCAGTCCCGCCGCGGTGGCCTCGGCGGCGGCGGCGTCGATGTCGGCGCAGGCCACGGCGGTGCCGTCGGTCGCGAGCCGGCGGGCGACGGCGGCGCCCAGGCCGCCGCCCGCGCCGGTGACCACGGCGATCACCGGCCGGCTCCTTCCAGGACGGCGAGCACCTGGCCGGCCGTGACGACGTCGCCGGTCACGGCCTCGACGCCGGTCACGGTCCCGGCCCGCCGGGCCCGCACCGGGTTCTCCATCTTCATGGCCTCCACGACGAAGAGGATCTGGCCCTCCTCGACGGCGTCGCCCTCCGCTACGTCGACGGCGATGACGGTGCCCTGCATCGGGCTGGTCACCGAGCCGTCCGGAACCGTCCCGGTCCCGCGGCGGCCCCGGTCCCGGCGGCCGCTCCCCGCCGGCGCCGTGCCCGCGCGCCGCGCGGCGGGACGGGCGGGCCCGGCGGCGGGACGGGCCGGATCGGCGGCGATGGCGGTGGCGCCGGGGCCGAAGTACGGGACGGTGTAGGGGCGTCCGGCGACCCAGACCTCCTCGCGTCCGGGCGGCGCCTCGGGCTCCGCGCCGCCGTCGTCCTCGGCCGGGGCGGGCGCGTCGTCGGGGAGTTCCACGGACTGCTCCAGCCAGCGCGTGGAGACGGCGCCCGCGGCGAAGTCGGGGTGGTCGAGGACCGCGCGGACGGCCGGGGCCGTGGTCGGCACGCCCTCCACCGCGAGCCCGTCGAGCGCGGCGCGCAGCCGGCGGATGGCGGTCGGCCGGTCGGGCGCCCGGACCAGGAGCTTGCCGATCATGCTGTCGTAGTACGGCTGGACCTCGTCCCCGGCCTCGTAGCCGCTGTCGAACCGCACGCCGGGCCCGGAGGGCGGGCGCAGTGCGGTGATCCGACCGGGCGCGGGGACGAAGAGCCCGCCCGCGGTGTTCTCGGCGTTGACGCGGCACTCGATGGCGTGGCCGCGCGGCTCGGGCCCGGAGGCGGTGACGCTCAGCGGCTCGCCGCGGGCGATCCTCAGCTGCTCGGCCACCAGGTCGAGGCCCAGCACCTCCTCGGTGACGGGGTGTTCGACCTGGATCCGGGTGTTCATCTCCAGGAAGTGGAAGGCGTCGCCCTCCACCAGGTACTCGACCGTGCCGGCGCCCACGTAGTCCACGCTGCGCGCCAGGCGCACGGCCGCCTCGCCCATCCGGACGCGCAGTTCGGACGGCAGCCCCGGGGCCGGGGCCTCCTCCACCAGCTTCTGGTGGCGGCGCTGCACCGAGCAGTCCCGGTCGCCGAGCCAGACCGTGTTGCCGTGCCGGTCCGCGAGGATCTGCACCTCCACATGACGAGCCCCGGCCAGATACCGCTCCACATAGACGTCGGCGTGGCCGAAGGCCGCCGCGGCCTCGCGCCCGGCGGCCTCGAACGCCTGCTCCGCCTCGTCGGGCGAGCCGACGGTGCGCATGCCCCGGCCGCCGCCGCCGTAGGACGCCTTGATGACGAGGGGGTAGCCGTGCTCGGCGCCGAAGGCGCGGATCTCCGCCGGTCCGGTGACCGGTTCGCGGGTGCCCGGGACCAGGGGGACTCCGGCCCGCCCGGCGACCTCCCGGGCGGCGACCTTCTCCCCCATCACCTCGATCGCCGCGGCGGGCGGGCCGATGAAGACCAGGCCGGCCGCCTCGACGGCGCGGGCGAACTCCGCGTTCTCGGCGAGGAATCCATAGCCGGGGTGCACGGCGTCCGCGCCGGAGTCCAGCGCGGCCCGTACCACCTTCGCGATGTCGAGGTAGCTCTCGGCGGCCGTGGTCCCGCCCAGGGACACCGCCTCGTCGGCGGTCCGCACGTGCAGCGCGGCGGCGTCCGGGTGGGAGTGGACCGCCACACCGGTCAGGCCCAGTTCCCGGCAGGTGCGCAGCACGCGCACCGCTATCTCGCCCCGGTTGGCCACCAGGACCTTGGCAAGGCTCATGCTCGGCTCGTCTCCTCGATGCAGGTGTTGCGGCAGCCGCCGATGGACTCGATGGTGGTGGTGAGCACCTGGCCGGGCTCCAGGTAGCGCTCGGGCACGCGTCCGGCCCCGACCCCGCCGGGTGTGCCGGTCAGCAGGACGTCCCCGGGGCGCAGCGTGGTGATCCGCGAGACGTAGGCGACGAGCTCCGCCGGGCCGAACAGCAGCTCGGAGGTGCGGCTGCGCTGCACCACCTCGCCGTCCACCGCGCAGGTGATCTCCAGGTCGGCGGCGCCGTCCACCTCGTCGGGCGTGACCAGGACCGGCCCCAGCGGGGTGGTGTGTTCGAACGCCTTGCCCTGGAGCCACTGGCCGGTGCGGTGCTGCCAGTCCCGCATCGAGACGTCGTTGGCCACGGTGAAGCCGGCGATCGCGGCCTCGGCCGCCGCGGCGGACGCCACGCGCACCGGCCGGCCGACGACGACGGCCAGCTCGGCCTCCCAGTCCACCCGGCGGGAGGCGGCCGGCAGCACGAGATCGTCGTGGGCGCCCAGCAGGGTGTCGGCGAACTTGCCGAAGAGCGTGGGGTGGGCGGGGGTCTCGCGCCCCATCTCCCGGATGTGGTCGCGGTAGTTGAGACCGACGCACACGATCTTGGACGGGGCGGTGACCAGCGGGGCGTAACGGGCGTCGGCGGCCCGGGGGCCGGCGCCCGTGGCGGCGGACGCCAGGTCCCGCGGGGCGCGGCCGGCGGCCTGTTCGGCGAGCACCGCCCCGACGTCGGGCCAGGGCAGGAGCCTCGTGGCACCGCCCTCCACCAGCACCGCCCGGGTCCGGTCCCCGTCCCCTATCGTCGCCAAGTGCATCGGCCCAACCTCCAAACGAACGATCGCTAGTTTGTAAACTAGGCCGAAGCGGCGGCACGGTCAACCGGGCCGGGAAAGGTCACCGGGCCGGAGAGGCGCCCGGGTTGAAAAGGCCACCGGGCCGGACAAGCCGCTGGGCTGGACAGGCCCCGGACCGGGAAGGTCACGGTCTGGGGGCCGGTCCCCGGCCGGGGACGGTCACCGGCCGGGGAGGGCCGCCCGGCACGAAGGAAGGGTTCCCCGTACACGGAAGAGGCGCCCCGCACGAAGAAGGGCGCCCGCCGCCGGGGCGTACGACGTACGGCCCTGGCGGCGGGCGCCCTCCGGCGCTCGCGAAATCAGACGGGGCTGTCGGAGCGCGCCGCGATCGCGGCGATCTCGTCCGGCGCCACCCCGAGCTGACGGAGCGTGATGATGGTGTAGGCGTCGACGATCTCGTCCAGCGACATGGCCCCGCGCGGCCGGTACCAGGTGGAGACATGGGTGCCGATGGCCACGATGGCGTACGCCTGGAGCCTCGCGTCGACCACGTCCGCGCGCCCCTCCTCGGCGGCGCGGTCGATCAGGCCGCGCAGCACGGCCTCGTACTCGTCGCGCTTGGCGATCACCGCGCGGAAGTCGGCCGGGGACAGCGAGCGCAGCTCGGAGTTGCCGATGAAGACCTCGCGGGCCCGGTCGGCGTGGAAGCGGATGTGGCAGTCCACCGCGGCGCGCAGGCAGTCCACCGCGTCGGTGCGACCCCGCAGCGCCGCGCGCTGGGTCGCGAGCAGGTCGTCCATGATGCCCGTCATGATGTCGCGCAGCAGGTCTTCCTTGCCCGTGATGTGGTTGTACAGGCTGCCGACCTTGATGCCCACCCGGGCCGCGACCTCGCGCAGCGAGGTGGCCTCGTAACCGTGCTGGTAGAACAGCTCCGCGGCGGCCTCACGGATCGCGTCGGCGGTGCGCACTCCTCCGGCGGGGCGGCGCGGCATGTGGGGGTACTCCGTTCCCTCGGGCTTCCTGCACGGCGGCCGGCCCTGGACCGGCCGGCGCGCTCTCCGCATCCTATCCCCCAAACGAACGGGCGGTAGTTAGGACTGCTCGCCTCCCCAGCCCAGGTCGTCGCGGAGCCGGTTCTTCAGGAGCTTGCCCATGCCGGAGCGCGGAAGCTGCTCGCGCTCCCGGAACGCCACCCGTTTGGGAACCTTGTACCCGGCGAGCCGGCCGCGGACGAAGTCGCGCACCCCGGCCTCGGTCAGCTCCTCGCCGGGCCTGCACACCACCACGGCCCGCACCTCCTCGCCCCACTCCTCGCTCACCGCGCCGAGCACGACCGCCTCGGCCACCGCCGGGTGCGTCATCAGGATCTGCTCGATCTCGGCGGAGTAGACGTTCTCCCCGCCGCTCTTGATCATGTCCTTGGCCCGGTCCCGGAAGAAGAAGAACCCCTCCTCGTCACGGACCGCGAGGTCGCCCGTGCGCAGCCAGCCCGCCCGGAAGGCGTCCTCGGTGGCCTGCGGCCGACGGTAGTAACCGGTCATCAGCCCGGGGCCGCGGACGCAGATCTCGCCCAGCTCGCCGGGCGGCAGCTCCCGTCCCTCGTCGTCCTGCACCTGCGCCTCGGCGAGCAGGTATTCCCGGCCGATCGACCCCTCCAGGTCCCTGCGCATGATGTCGGCGGGGCGGAGGCGGGTCACCATCGGCCCGGCCTCGGTCAGGCCGTAGCGGAAGTAGAGGCTCAGCCCCGGCAGCAGTTCGGCGAGCGCCTCCTTGTCGGCGTGGCGCAGCAGTCCGGCGCCGCTGTGCAGGGCGGTGAAGCCGCGGCGCACCCCGGGGCTCTCGAAGGCGCCCGACCGGACGAGCCGGCTGATCATGTTCGGCACCAGGAAGGTGTTGGTGACGCGCTCGCGCTCCATGGTCTCGGCGACGGACTGCTCGTCGAAGCGGCTCATCAGGACGCTCGTCGCCCCGGTGGCGTAGTGCGGGACGAACCAGCACAGCAGGCCCGCGGAGTGGAACAGCGGCGTGGTGATCAGTCCGCGGTCACCGGGGGCCGCGCCGACCCGGCAGTCCACGATCTCGTTGACGGCATTGGCCAGCACGGCGCGGTGGGACAGCACCACCCCCTTGGAGAAGCCGGTGGTGCCTCCGGTGAACAGCACGCACGCGGGGTCCTCGGGGCCGCACTCCGGCTCCAGCGGGCCGGTGGGCGCGGCCCGCAGCATGGCCGCGTAGCGCTCGTCCTCGTGGACGACATGCCGTACGTGCTCCAGCCCGCCGGTCCGCTCGGCCAGCGCGAAGTCCTCGCCGCGGCCCTCCTCCACGAGCACCACCGCCGCCCGGGTCTCGTTGACGCCGGCCACCAGCTCGGCCGTGGACCAACGCCAGTTGTACGGGACGAACACCGCGCCTGCCGCCGCGATGCCGAGGAACGCCTCGGCGCAGAACACCCCGTTGCCCGCCAGCACGCCGACGGTGTCGCCGGGCTTCACCCCCAGACCGGCGAGCCCCCGCGCCACCCCCCACGCCCGCTCGGCCAGCTCCAGATGGGTGAGTCTGCGCGTCTCGTCCACGACGGCCTCACGACCCGGGTGGCGGCGCGCGTTCATCCGTATCAGATCGGCGACCGTACGCATCGAACCTCCTCGAACTCGGTGGCAGGAGGCTAACGTGCGTTCGTTCGTACGTCTACGATCGGCTTCGACGCCCGCCGGGGCGACTCGGAACCGTCCGGCGGTCCCGGCCATCCGGCCATCCGGTCGTGCAGCTGTCCGGTCGCCCGGTCGCGCGGTCGTCCGGTCGCGCGGTCGTCCGGTTTGCCGGCCGTTCGGGAGGGGTGCGTCCACATGGCCCAGCAGCCAGGAGGCTCGGCGGCTCAGCGGCCGGGGATGCTGCCGCCGCCGTCCACGCTCAGGGACTGGCCGGTGATGAAGCCCGCGTCGTCGCGGAGAAGGAAGCGGACCGCGGCGGCGATCTCCTCGGGCCGCCCCACCCGCCCCACGGGCACGGTCCGCAGAACGGCCGCCTCGGCCTCGCTGCCGACGGGGTGGGTACGACGGAACAGCCCGGTGTCGACGGGGCCGGGCGCCACGGCGTTGACGGTGATGCCGTGGTCGGCGAGTTCCAGGGCCCACGTGCGGGTGAGGCCGGTCAGGGCGCTCTTGGCCGCGGAGTAACTGCTGCGGTCGCGGGCGCCGTACGCGGCCCGGCTGGTGATGTTGACGATGCGGCCCCAGCCCCGTTCCTTCATGGCGCCGACGCACGCCTGGACGATCTGGACGGCGGCACGGACGTTGAGGTCGAAGACGGCCTGCAGGTTGTCCGTGTCGATCCCGCCGAGGGGCTCGGGCAGCACGACGCCGGCGTTGTTGACGACGGCGTCCACCTGGTGGTCGTCCGTCAGACGGGTCAGGGTCTTGGCGGTGCTGCGGGCGTCGGCCAGGTCGCAGGCGACGAAGGTGCCGGGGAACCCCGCCCCCGGGTCCGACCGGGCGATCCCCAGGACGTGCGCCCCTTCGTCGGCGAGACCTCGGGCGACGGCCAGGCCGATCCCCCGGGTCGCGCCGGTGACCAGTACCGTTCGTGCGGGCATGGCTGTTCCTCGGATCGTGGATCAGGGGGTCGGGACGGGGTTGCAGAGCGTACCGCGCCGACACCGGCCGCCCCGTGCTCCCGACACCCGCGCGTCGTACGGACCGAAGACCCGCGAACCCATCGACCCGCACCACGGCTCACGGCTCACGGCTCACGGCTCACGGCTCACGGCTCACAACACTACGACGCGCAGAACTCGTTGCCCTCCGGGTCCCGCATGACCCACCAGTGCCCGGCAGGCCCCTGGTCGATCTCGTGGACACGGGACGCGCCGAGGGCTTCCAGCCGGGCCACCAGCTCGTCGAGGCCGCCGGGCTCGCCGTGGACGTCGAGGTGCAGACGGTTCTTGCCCGTCTTGCCCTCGGGCACGTCCTGGAAGAGCAGCCGTCGGCCGCGGCCGACGCCGCTGGTCTCGTCGAACGGGTCCTCGGGGTGGCGGATCGCGGCATAGCCGCGGAAGGTCTTGCGGCCATGGTGCTCGGCGACCGCCTCCTCGCCGATGTGTCCGGCGGCCAGCAATCGCTCGATGAGCGGGCCGGGGTCCTCCACCTCGTATTCCAGGGCCGCCGCCCAGAAGTCCGCGAGGACGGGGGCGTTCGTGCTGTCGATGACCAGCTTCCAACTCAGTGCCATGTAACTCGTTATATTGGTTACATGGACTCGTCCGCAACCAAGGGGCTGACGCTGCGTTCCCGTACCGGCGCCGCCTACCGGTTCGACCCCGGCGCGCTGTGCCTGGAACTGCTGACCACCGGCGGACCCGGGCCCTACCGCCGGTACGAAGTCCTGCACGGGCCCGCCGACCTGGCCGCCTGGGCGGACCGTTCGCGGCTCACCCCGACGCCCGCGCTGGACGTCTCCGCGACCGAGGTGGCCGACCTGCGAGGACTGCGCGACGCGCTGTTCCGGGTGGTCCTCGCCCACATCCGCGGCGAACCGCGCCCGCCCGGCGACCTGGAGGTCATCAACGAGGCGGCGGCCCGCCCGGCCCTTGCGCCCGCCATCACGCCTGCCGGAGAGCGGCGGTGGGCGGGAACCCCTACCGGCACACAGCTGAGGGCCACCGTCGCCCGGGACGCCGTCGAGCTGCTGACCGGCCCCTTCGCACAGCGCATCCGCACCTGCGCCGCCGAGAACTGCCACCTCGTCTACGTCGACGCCTCCCGCCCCGGCCGACGCCGCTGGTGCTCCATGGAGCACTGCGGCAACCGCCACAAGGTCAGGGCGCTGCGCGCCCGCAACTCCGAGAACGGATGACCGCCATGCCCACAGGGCTCACCACGGACGCCGGCTGGCAGATCGGCGTGTCCCGCACGCTCCCCCACCCCGCGCCCGTGGTCCGGGACTTCATCAGCGGTCCCGAAGGACTCGCCCTCTGGCTCGGCCCCGGCGCACGCCTCGCGCCGGAACGCGGCGCCCCCTACCGGACGACCGCGGGCGTGACGGGCGAGGTGCGCGGCTACCGCCCGGCGGACCGCATCCGCGTCACCCACGGCGCCACCACGGTGCAGGTCGCCCTCGCACCCGCGGCGGACGGGGCCCGCACGACGCTCCGCTTCACACCAGGAGCACCTGGCGAGCGCCGAGGAGCGCGCACGGCGGCGGGAGCACTGGCGGCACGTCATGGACCAGGTCGCCGCCGCCCTCGACCGGCGGTGACGGCGGCGCCCGACCGCTCCCCCGGCTCCACCGCGCCCCGACCACGACCGCGACCCGCATCGCTCGGGCCCCGGCCCGCTCCCCGGCCCGAGGCCCCAGCCGCGTGCGGGGTGATCAGCGCGGAGACCGTGCGGCCCTCAGCGCCTCCCGCACCGAAGCGATCCGCTCCTCGTCGAACTCGGCGTCGGGATCGGCCTCGATGAAGGTCATGGCGATGCTCGCCATCGCCAGCGCGGGCTGCGACCACTCGTCCACCGTGTCCGTGCCGAACGGGTCGGCGTGCAGGGTGCGTTCGGCCAGTTCGGGACCGGCGGGCAGCATCACCACCAGGCCGCGCATGGCCGCGTTGACCAGTCGCGCCAGGTCTTCGAACGTGGCGCCCAGCTCGGGGCGCAGGCGGCAGCCGAGGAGCTGGGTGTAGCTGCGGTAGGCGTCGGCCAGTTGCCCGGTCAAGGCCCGCTCGGACGCGATCAGGCCCTGCTGGACGGCCCTGCGCAGGTCGCCGTCGGGCGGCAGGCTGAGGAAGGTGGCGTGCAGGGCGATGTACGTGCGCCAGCCGGCCGAGCGGTGCAGGGCCTGAAGCTCCTTGGCGGCGCCCTGGCGCAGCACCTCGGCGATCAGCGCGGTGCGGGTCTCGGGGCGGCGCAGCCAGTCGAGCCGGTCGAGGATGACCCGGCGGGTGGCGGCCAGCGCCTCGGGGTTGCCGCCGGCGACGGCGGGGCTGGCGCCCTTGGCCAGCTCCTTGAGCAGATCGGCGACGAACTCGTCCTTGGAGGGCCAGCGGCGGTAGACGGCGGTGCGCGGCACGCCGGCGGCCTGGATGACGTCGACGAAGCCGATGTGGTCGAGGCTGACGGTGAGTCCGCTCTCGTCCACCATGGCGATCGCGGCACGCATCATGGCCTGCTCGACCTCCTCCTCCGAGAGCCTCCTGCGCTGCCGGGTCAGCCCGGATCCGCTCCTCCGTTCGGTGCCGCTCATGCGATCAATCCCCTTGCTTCGACGTCCGGCCTCGGGCATCCTGAGCCGCAGTGAAGAATCCAGATTCTTTATTCTGGGTTCCAGGATATCCGATCTCTGTTCCGAGGAGAACACTGTGACGACCGCTCCCACGGCCACCACGCGTGCCCTGTGGCTGGGCCTGGCGCTGACCGTCCTCGTCGCGCTCGTTCCGCTGATCGACCTGGTGACCGCCGACTCGCTGACCACGCATGTCCGCGACGCGTATCCAGACTGGAGCCCGGCCACGGTGCGGGGCGACCGGGACGCCATCACGATCTATCTGGTGGCCGTCGGCGCGCTCGGCGCCCTGATGTGGCTGTGGACGATCCGCATGGTCTCGCACGGCGGCCGCGGCGCCCGCGCGCTCGCCACCTTCGCCCTCACGGCCGGCGCCTGCGTGGCGCTGACCGATCTCGTCCTCAAGGCCGGCGCGTACGACCGGGTCGTGCCGGCGCTGTACGGGGCGCTGGGCCTGCTTCCCGTTCTGGCGGGCGCGGCCGCCGTCGTCCCACTGTGGCGGCAGCAGACATGAGAGGCGCTGTGGCGACGGCGGACCTGACCAAGGCTCCGCCGACCGCGGCATGACGGGGGCTCATGGAGCCGGGCCCCGGGCCGTCCCGCGTGCCCGGCGGCTCCCGGCCCTGCGGGTTCCGCACCGCCGGGGGCAGTGAACGGATCACCGCCGGGGCGGTGAACGGGCCGCCGCCGATATCCTGCGCGCCATGCGTGACTCATATGCGGATCTGGACGACGCGGGGGTCGCCACAGCCGCGGCGGCCGCCGGCGCGGAGGTGGTGCGCCGCATGTACGGCCGGCGGCTCGACCGTATCGACAAGGGCGCAGGGGACTTCGCCACGACCGCGGACGTGGCGGCCGAGGAGGCGATCCTCGACGTCCTCCGCGCCGCCCGGCCGAAGGACGCGGTGCTCGGTGAGGAGGGCGGTCGGCAGGGCGTGTCCGGCGCCGCACGCGAGTGGCTGGTGGACCCCCTGTGCGGCACGCTGAACTACGCGGTCGGCAGCATGCTGGTGGCCGTCAACGTGGCGCTGCGCGGGGGCGCGGCGGCGGTGGCCGATCCGTTCGGCGGCGAGGTCTTCTTCACGGACGGCGAGACGGCCCGGGTGCGGCAGGACGGCGCCGAGACGCGACTGGAGCCCACGCCCGCCAGCCGTCTCGTGGACGTGAACCTGGACCCGCCGTTTCCCCACGCGCCCGGGTTCCGGGCGGTGGACCTGCTGGCCGAGCCCGCGTTCGCGGTGTGCTTCCGGCCCCGGGTGGTGTCCACGACGCTGGCGCTGGCCTGGGTCGCCGCCGGGAAGCGCGCCGCGTACGTCACCGACGGCGGCGACCTCTCGGAGAGCGTCCACTTCGCCGCCGGCATCGCTCTGTGCCGGGCCGCCGGATGCGTGGTCACCGGGATCGACGGCGCCCCGGTCGGCCGGGCGGGCCGCGGACTCGTCGCGGCCGCCGACGCCGAGACCCACCGGCTGCTGATGTCGTCGATCCGCGGCGGGAGCTGACACCGCGAAGACAGGTCGTGTCGGAGGACGTCGGCCGGCTCCCCCGCTCGCCGGCACAAGGCCGACGGCCGACACACCACCCCTTCCGGGCACGAGCTCAAGCGGGCGGCGCGACCGGGGACCACAGGCCCATCCACTGTTCGGCGCCCCACGCCTCGTACCGCTGCACCTCGGTGAACCCCAGCCTCGCCGCGAGACGCATCGAGCGGTCGTTGGCGGTCTGGGTGCAGAGCACCACCGGCTCGCCGGGACACGCGGCGGCGAACCAGCCGAGCGCCGCCGCGCACGCCTCGGCGGCGTACCCGCGTCCCCATGCCTCCGGCAGGAGCAGGTAGCCGAGTTCGGCTTCCCCGGCATCCGGACGGACATGGCTCCGGCGATCCGCGTCGCGCCGGTTGAGCTCGATGGCGCCGATCATCGCTCCGTCGAGTTCGATCACGAAGAGGCCGGGGCGCCTCTCGGGCGTCTCGGGCAACGCGCGCTCGCACTCGTCACGCGGTCGAGGGCCGCCCAGGTAGGCGCCCACCTCCGGCGAGGCGAACAGCTCGATGAACGCCGCACGGTCCCGGGCCTCGGGCTCGCGGAGCACGAGCCGCTCGGTCCTGATCGGGGCAGGCGGCCAGGCGACGGACGCTAATTCAGCCATGGCGGGAAAACCTACCGCATGCTCGGCGAGCAGCGCGGGCTCTCACAACTCCCGAACAAGGAATTTCACCGAGCACCCGCGGGTCTGCTGCCTCACGTCAGGAAGGTGGACCCCGTCGGTTCGCAGTGCAGCCGCTGGTCGGCTCCTACTGACGCGGCACCGGAGAGTCCATGAATGACTGCCGGCAGCGCACGAGCAACTCGCGTACCGCGGGATTGTGCGCGTCCTTCCAGATCAGGGCGAGCAATGCCGGCGTCTCGACATCGGCGACGGTGCGGGCAGTGAGCCGGTCGCGGTAGCTCTCGGCCATCGAGTCGCTGAGGACGGCGACGCCGAGCCCCCGGGCGGCGAGGTCGGCGATGGCGTCCGCGGCGCTGGCTTGCAGAGCGATCGTGGGCTGGAGGCTCTGTGCGGCGCAGGCCTGGTCGAATACCGCGCGCAGGCCGGTGCCGGGCGGCATGCACACGATCGGATAGGCCATCAGGTCGCGCAGGGTGACCCGCCGCCGTTTCGCCAGGGGGTGTCCGGCCGGGACTGCCGCGACGAGTCGTTCGCTGATGATCGTCAGCGCGTCCAGCCCCTCGGGGGCGGCGGTCGCGGCCCCGATGAGCGCCAGGTCGACGGCGCCGGCACGCACCCCTTCGAGCAGCCGGTCGGAGCTGCCCTCCAGCAGCGAGATCTCCACACCGGGATGCGCCTCGTGGAATGCGGCGAGGGCGTCGAACAGCGGGGTGAGGGTGCAGCCGATGACCATCCCGACGGTGAGCCGCCCCCGGATCAGGTCGGTCACCTCGCCCACTGCCTGGCCGACTGCCCCGGCCGCGGCGAGCGCGGCGCGGGCGTGTTCGAGCGCGGCCTCGCCCGCGACGGTGAGGGCGACGGTGCGGGCCGACCGGTCGAACAGCTCGGCGCCGAGTTCCCGTTCGAGCTGGCGGATCTGAGCGCTGATGCCGGACTGGCTGATGTGCACCCGCTCGGCCGCCCGGGTGAAGTTGCGCTCCTCGGCGACTGCGACGAAGTATTCCAGCTGCCTCAGTTCCATGACTGCGAATTCTAGTTTGCAGAAGATCCATCTGTTGGACTTCTGACTGGCGGGCGCTCACGCTGAGAAGTGCTGGAGCCCCGCAACAGGAGGAACGTATGCCGGAGTACGAGAAGGCCATGCGGCCCGAGGACATCACCCGCTTGTTCGTCGAGCGATCCAATGCCGGTGACGCGGCCGGGGTCGTCGCGCTCTACGAAGAGGAGGCGGTGATGGCCTACCCGCCCGGCGAGCTGACGGTGGGGCGGGACGCGATCCACGCGGTATGGGAGAAGGTGCTGGCCAACGGCCCCCGCTTCGAGCCGGAACAACCGCTGCCGACGCTGATCAGCGGCGACATCGCCCTCACCTCGACCCCGCCGAAGGACGGGACCGGCGCACGGGCGCAGGTCGTCAGGCGCCAGTCCGACGGAAGTTGGCTGCGCCTGCTCGACCAGCCCGAGTTCGTCCCGCCCGCCCGCTGATCCCCGGGGCACGCCCCGGTGGGAGCGATGACCGGACCGGGCACGTCAACCGCCGGTCCCCGGTTGTGTCGGGGCGCCCGCCTCGCGCGAACGGGACTGGTCCCGCCGGCCGACCGGGCGGGGGGACCGGGCCGGTGGCTCGCCAGCCGCGGGCCGGGGGCGCGCCGGGCCGGCCGCCGGGACCAGGACGGCGGCCAGTTCTCGTGCCAACTGCGCGTTCTGTTCCGCGGTCAGGCCCTTCACATGGGCGGTGGAGACGGTCACGGCCGTTCCGTCGGGCCGGGTGACGGTGACGGTCTGATCGCCGCGGCGGGTCCGTGCCCAGGCGACGAGCGCTCCGGCGAACGCCCCGGCCACACCACCGGGGGCCAGCACCGCGAGCAGCGCTTCCGCCTCCAGTCCCCTGGCGTCGGGCGGCAGCGGTTTCGGGGTGTGGCCCCGGATACGTCCCCGGAGTTCGGGCTCCGCCGAAAGCCAGCGGCGAAGCTCGTGCATGCTCCCCGGATCGCCGCCCTCGACTGTGATGGCTATGCGCATGCGTTCCTCCATCAGATCCCCCACGCCCGACGGCGGGAGCCAACCCTACGATGTCCGTCCGCGCGGGCCTGAGACCCTTTCAGGTCCGGTTGCGCGGCGGGCTCGTGGGCGCGGGAGCCGGGCCGGGGTCCGGTTCGGGCCGGGTCGGAACGTGGGGGCCGAGGCAGGCCGGACCGGAACGCCGATGGTCCCGGGGAGCGCGGTGAGGAGGTTCTCACCGACGTTCAGGTAGCGCAGCAGGGTGAGGTCTCCCAGCTCGTCCGGGAGATGTGACAGGCGATTGTCGTGCAGGTAGAGGCAGCCGCTGAGCGCGGTCAGGCGGCCCAGCTCGCGGGGCACCGCGGTGAGGGCGTTGTGTCCCAGGTCCAGGGTGGTCAGCCGTTCCAGCCGCGCGATCTCCGCCGGGACGGACGTGAGCCCGTTGTCCGCGAGGATCAGCACTCGCAGCTCGGTGCGTTGCCAGACCGACTCGGGTACGTCACCGAGTCCGTGCCGCCAGAGATTCAGGGTGTGCCGCACGGCCGCGTCCTCTCATCGATGCTGTCGCCGGTTGCCGGTGCTGCGGTTGCCGTCGGTGCCATGGGTGCCTTCGGTGCTGCCCGGTCCCACCGGCGCTGTCAGCGCTGCCGGTGTCGATTCTCACGCGCGGTTCCGGCCCACGAGGTCGCCTCGCAGGACGCAGGGTCGGGATGCAGGGCGCGGCGCGCGGAGCTCGGGGCTCGGGGGTCAGGTTCGGGTCGCGGGGCCGCTCCGCGGCTCGGGGGCGGGACCGGCGGCCGAGGGGGTCGCGACCGGCGGCGGGCGCCGTGTCGGCTTCGTCACCATCTGTCACCTCTCCTGATGACCTTCCCGGAGCCGTCGCGCGCTGCCAGACTGGATCCGAGGCCCCGTCATCTCCCTCGGCGGGGCCGTCCCGGAGGTCATGCATGACGTGCGGAAACTGCGGCGCGGCGGCCACTCAGGGGCCGGACGGGTCGTGGACCTGTTCCAACCAGTGCGGCTGGTCCTCGACCACGCCGGCCGTCGTGATAACCCCTGAGATCACCACCACCCGTTGCCGTGGCTGCGACGCGCAGGTCTACGGGCTCGACGGAAGATACGCGTGCGGCCTGTGCTCCTGGTCCAACCACTGGGACGAGGGGCATCGTCCGCTCCCCGCGTCCGACCGGACCGCCGGGGACGTCGACGTCCTGGAGTGAGAACGGGGGCCGCCGGCGGCGTCCGTGACTCCGGTCGCCGTCGGCGGATCCGCCGGGTGGGCCGCCGCGCCCGGCGGCGGCCCGGCGGGGTCACGCACCGGACAGCAGCGCCTCCAGGGCGATCGCCGTGTCCGGGTGACGCCCGGCCAGGACCGCGCCCGACGGGCCGGGTTCCGGCGTCTCCCACGTCCCGTCGCAGCCCAGCAGCCCGGCCACCGCGTCGCAGGTCGCGGGATGGGCGGCGAGCAGCGCGACGCCCCGGGCGGCGTCGTTCGCACCGCGTACCGGATGCACGGCTTCCGGCTCCGGGCGGGCCCGCCACGGCGGCACCCACTCGTCCAGGGCCGCGAGCCGGCCGGGGAACATCCGTCCGGCCTCGCGGATCAGCAGCGGGGCCAGTTCCGTACCGCTCGCCCGCAACGTGCTGATCAGGGTCGGCAGCCAGGGCAGCAGCACCGGGTCCGGCAGCCGTCCGAACGCGTTCGACACCGCCTCCACGACGAAGTCGACGAGACTGGGAACGGGCTCGAGGGCGTGCACGAAGCCGCTGAGGTAGCGCGGGTAGGCGGGCACCACCAGGGGGTTGGCGAGCAGTTCGTCGCACCGCTTCCGCAGGTCCGCGCGGGAGAGCAGGCCGAGGTGGGTGCGGGCCGCCCACAGCAGGGCCGTCTTCGACGGGTCCTCCGGGTGGGACTGGGCGAGCGCCAGTTCCAGCTGGGCCCGGTCGCAGCCCAGGGACAGCGCCAGGCTCTCCATGCTGAACAGGAAGCCCAGCATCGCCGCGACCTGGCGAACGGTGGCGTCCTCGTCGGTGAACGCCATCGGCAGGAGGGTGCAGTAGTGCGCGTAACCGGTCTTGACGAAGGACTCGATCCACGCCGGGAGCACCGGTTCGCTGGTGCGGTAGTACGCCAGCAGCCGGCGTATCCGGCGCAGCACCTCCGGTGCGTCGTCGACGCTGCGTTCGGCGGAGAGCACCTCCAGGGCGTGGGTGCCGAGTTCGTCGGCGAGGCGGCGGCTGCGCAGATACCGGGTCGCGTCCTCGACGGTCTCCAGGACGGTCGCGGCCGTGGCCTGCGGGCCGTACGCCGTGCGGCGCAGGCGCTGTTCCAGGACCTGTTCGACGCTGACGCCCTCGTAGCCGAGCTCGATGAGGGCCCGCTGGTGGGTGCCGAGCGCCAGGTCCCACGATTCCTGGATCGACCGCTCGCCGAGTCTGCGTTCGCCCATGATCGGCCGTGCGGCGCCGCTCGGCATCAGCCGGCGCAGCATCCACAGCACGTCGGAGCACCGTTCCAGCTCGGGCTCGGCGGCGATGTTCAGCAGCGCCCGTTGCACGCCGCGCTGCTGGAGCTTCAGGTTGAGCGGCGCGAGCCGGTCGTGCACGTCGCGGGCCAGGGGCGGCAGCGCGTCGTAGCCGACCTGGCCGACGCGGTCGCCGCCCATCATGATCTCGACGAGGCGGCGGACGTCGCGCCGGCCCGGCACCGTGTCCTTCTCGATGCAGGTGACCGCCGCGTCCTGGAAGTCGTACGGCGTGGGCCTGGCCCGGTCGCGCATCCCGGCGAGCAGGATCGCCGTCTCGAACACCGCGATGGCGTCGGCGGTGGAGGCGAGGTAGCCGTTGCGGCGGGCGGCGCGCACGATCTCCACGGACCAGCCGAGGAGTTCCGCTTCGTCCAGGCGGTCCAGCACGGGTGGTCGCCGCAGGAAGCCGGTCAGCTTGTCGGCGGCCGGGACCGGTACGGAAGCCGTCGGCGCGGGCGCCGGGGCCGCCGCCAGCTTCTTGGACGCCGTCTTCCTGCCGCCGGCCTGTCCCGCCAGGCGGTACGGCTTCACGCCGCTGCGCCTGGTGTTCTTCGCCCAGACCGTCGCGGCGATCGACACCGAGCCTGCGGCGAGGCCGAACTGCGCCTCGATCGCCGCGTGGCTGGAAGGGATCAGCCCGTACTGCCAGGTGGTGGCGGTGCGCGGGCCGATCTCGAAGGTGTCGGCACCGTGGACGCCGAACTCCTCGACGCGGCTGACCGCGTGGAAGGCGCCGCAGACGTAGAGGCAGTCCGCGGGGTCGGCGCCGGTCGCGGCCAGGTGTTCGCGCATCCTGGTCCACATGTGGCGTTCACGGTCCTCGTCCACTTGCACCCGGTGGGGGTCGCCGGGGGCGAGGCGCCGGAAGAGGCTGCCGATCAGGAGCATGACCTGGCGGTAGGTGTCGTGGTCGCCGTCGCCGAGCGGGAGCTCGACGTACTGGTGCCACCACTCGGACCAGTGCCGCACCTTGCCGTGGCGCAGCAGGTGCTCCTCCAGCTCCGCGAAGCGCGGGCGCAGGTCGCCCAGCTCCACGCCGACCGCGTCGCCGTGGAGCGCCGCCTCCTCCTCGGCGGGCGAGGACGTGTCCGGGTCGGCGGAGGCGGCGGCCGAGTCGGACTCGGAATCGGCCGCGCCGCGCGGGTCCCACTGGAAGACGTGGTCCGACGAGCGGTCGACGAGGACCAGTTCGACGCCGGGGGTGTCCAGCGCGTAGGCGATGGCCTGGTACTCGGCCGATGCCTCGGTGATCGGCGCGACCACCGACAGCGGGGTCCATTCGGCGGGGAAGCCGTCGACCTCGGACGCGAACGCCTGGACCGCGACCGGGAGCCGGCAGTTGCGCAGCTCGGTCAGCAGCGGCGCCATGTCCTCGCACAGCTCCAGGTAGACGACCTTGGGCTGCTTCTGGCGCAGGCGGCGGGCCATCGCGGTGGCGGAGGCGGGCGAGTGGTGGCAGACGGGGAAGATCTCCAGCGGCTCGCGCACCGCGCGGTCGACGTCGTCGACGATGCCGAGCAGGATCTCCTCCAGGGCGTCGGGGCCTCCCGCGAACGTCGCGGCGGCTTCCTGGAGCTGCGCGCGCAGGGTCGTGAAGGTCCCCTCGTGGGCGGCGCTCATGACAGGGTCGCGATCGCGTCGCGGCCGCCCTCCAGGAACTCCGGCCAGGATCCGCCTTCCTCCTTGCTGCGGGGTTCGACGACGCCGTGCAGGTACTTGTTGAGGATGGCCAGGTCCTCGGGCTCGCGCCGGGCCAGCGACCCGACGAGCGAGGAGGCCAGGGTGCGGGCGGTCAGGGCGCGCTCGCCGAAGAAGTTGCTGTGCAGGATCGCGTCCTCGAGCACACCGATCTGCTCGGCGGTGGACAGCGCGGACTCCAGCTTCTCGTCGTCGCTGCCGGCCGCGGCCGAGGAGGCGCGCAGGTCGGCGAAGCTCTGCAGCAGCACGTCGAGGAGCGTCGGCGGCACGTCCAGCTCTATCCGGTGACGGCGCAGCAGTTCTTCGGTGCGGAAGCGGACGATCTCCGCCTCGCTCTTCTTGTTCGTCACCACGGGGATGCGTACGAAGTTGAAGCGGCGCTTGAGCGCCGAGGAGAGGTCGTTGACGCCCCGGTCGCGGCTGTTGGCGGTGGCGATGACGGAGAAGCCGGGCTTGGCGAAGACGATGCTGTCGCTGTCCAGTTCGGGGACCGAGATGTACTTCTCGGACAGGATCGAGATCAGGGCGTCCTGGACGTCGCTGGTGGAGCGGGTGAGCTCCTCGAAGCGGCCGATCGAGCCGGTCTCCATCGCGGTCATGATCGGTGAGGGGATCATCGACTCCCGGGACTGGCCCTTGGCGATGACCATGGACACGTTCCAGGAGTACTTGATGTGGTCCTCGGTGGTGCCGGCGGTGCCCTGCACGACCAGGGTGGAGTTGCGGCTGATCGCGGCGGAGAGCAGCTCGGCCAGCCAGCTCTTTCCGGTGCCGGGGTCCCCGATCAGGAGCAGGCCGCGGTCGGAGGCCAGGGTGACGATGGAACGCTCGACGAAGCTGCGGTCGCCGAACCACTTCGGGGCGATCTCCCGGTCCAGGCCGTCGGAACGCTCGGAGCCCAGGATGAACAGGCGGACCATCTTCGGGGACAGCCGCCAGGAGAACGGCTTGGGGTTGTCGTCGACGGACTCCAGCCAGTCCAGCTCCTCGGCGTACTTGATCTCGGCGGGGGCGCGCAGCAGCTCGGACATGTCGGGGCCTTTCTCGATGGGTTCAACAGGTTCGGTGGGTGCAACAGGTTCGGTGGATTCGGCCGGCTCGACGGGCACACACAGCCGGGCCGATGCGCACGGAAGCAGCGGGACAGCCCTTAGGTGAGGAACGTCTTCAGCTCGTGGACGAGCTTGCGTATGTGGCCGGATATCACCGGGGTGCCGAGGTCCTTGAAGCGCTCCCGGAACCACGGGTTGACGCTGGCGCGGCCGGAGCTGGTCACCGATCCGACCGGGATGAACTTGGCACCGGAGCGGTGGATGGCCGTCATGCTCTCGAACAGCGGCTCGGAACGCCATTCGTAGAAGTCCGAGATCCACACCACGACGGTGTTGCGGGGCTCGGCGATCTTCGGCTGGGCCAGCGCCATGGCGACCGTGCCGTCGGTGCCGCCGCCGAGGTTGGTGCGCAGCAGGGTCTCGAAGGGGTCGTGCACCCAGGGCGTGAGGTCGAGCGCCTGGGTGTCGTACGCGATCAGGTGGACGTCCACCTTCGGCAGCCCGGCGAAGATTGACGCCAGGATGGTGCAGTTCACCATGGAGTCGACCATCGAGCCCGACTGGTCCACGACGACGATGAGCCGTTGGGGCGTCGTCTTGCGGACGGTGTGCCGGTAGTAGAGGCGGTCGACGTAGAGCCGCTCCTCCTCCGGGCTCCAGTTGGTGAGGTTCTTCCAGATCGTGCGGTCGAGGTCGAGGTTGCGGAAGACGCGCTTGGGCGGGATGGAGCGGTCCAGGGCCCCCACCGTCGCCTTCTCCACCTGGGTGCGCAGCACCTCGGCGACCTCGTCGACGAAACGGCGGATCAGGGCCTTCGCATTGGCCAGGGCCACGCCGGAGAGGTTGTTCTTGTCCCTCAGTAGTTGCTCGATCAGCGACATGCTCGGGGTGAGCTGTGCGGCGAGCGCGGGGTCGGCCAGCACCTCGCGCAGGTGCATCCGACGGACGAGGTCGGCCTCGATGGCTCCGAGTTCCGGACCGATGGCCGGGATCAGCCGGCTGAGGTCGGGGTCGGTGGCACCGCCGCCGGTGCCGGTGGGGCTGACGCCGTGTCCGGCCGCGCCTCCGCCGGAACGGCCGCCGCCGCGTCCACCGCGCAGCTCGCCGGGCCTGCAGCCGAGCGCGCGCTCCAGCCAGCCCGCGTCGGATTGCCAGCGCGCGAGTTGTCCGGCGGTGACCGTGCCGGAGCCGGTGGCGAAGACGTTGAGCAGCACCTTCGACACCAGTGCCGCGCGCCGCACTTCGGCGGCCCGGTCGCGTACGCCCTCCGCGCCCCCGCCGGGGCCCTCGCCGTCTCCGGCGCGTGCGTCCTTGTCGGCGTCGTCGCCCGCGCCTTCCGGTGCGGGGCCGGGCGCGGGGGCGGGCGTCAGCAGGCCGTCGAACTCGGCGGCCAGACCGGGGTGGCGCTGCACCACCGAGTCGACGGACGCCTGCGGGTCCAGCAGTGCGGCGGGCAGGCCGATGTCCTCGACGACGGCCAGGCTCGCCGATTCCAGCGTGGGCTGCTCCTCGTGGTCGAAGAGACGGGCCAGCAGCCGCCAGTACAGGACCTGACGGCGGTTGTCCTCGGGAACGGCCACCGGAACCTCGGCCGTCCCGGAGGTCTCGTCGGTTCCCGTCTCGGGATTCAGTCCGCTCATTTCCGCAACAGCCTTCCGGCGCGCTCCCGCAGAACGGTGGTGGCGTCGGTGGCGGCCTTCTCCGCCTTGACGCCGGCCTTGTCGGCCGTGCCCCCGGCCCATCCCCCGGCGTGGACCACGACGGCCTTCTTCCGCACGGTCGTCTCGACGGCCAACGGCTGGACGCGGAACGCCCCGGCGTCCCAGCGGAGCAGCCCGATGCACGCGCCGGACGCCGCCACGGCCTCCGGGGTGAGCGGTCCGGCGGCCGGGATGCGGTCGGTGTCGACGGCGAGGGCGTGTCCGGCGACGGTGAACGTCAGCGCGTCGTCATCGTCCGTCTGGGCGGTGTAGCCCTCCAGGAAGACGGGAACGGCGATGCGCGCCGGATGCCGGTCCAGCGGAGCGGTCGCCGCGTCGGCGGCGGTGGGCAGGGCGACGCGCGCGGTGGCGAAGGCGTCGGCGGGCTCGCCCGGGCGGGCGTGCTCGTCGCTCCAGATCAGGTCGCCCTCGGCGGTGACCGGCATGTCGTCCAGGTCCATCGAACGGCCTTCACCGACGGCCGCCAGGAGCGACAGGTGCGGGCGGAGCAACTGCCAGACGCCGACTCCGACGACGGTGTCCGGTTTCGGCGCCGCGACACCGGCCCGCACCAGACGGGGCGCACCGCCGTCGGCCGGCTCGAACACCGCGTGGACCTGGGCCTGGGCGGCCGTCGGGTGTTCCTGAAGGTCGATGCCGAGCGGCAGAAGGCGGCCGGTGGCCGTGCCCGTCACGGGCGCCTGGGCCGCGCCGGGCACGGTCAGCAGCAGCGCGCGGGACCACAGATCGGCCCAGCGGCGTACCGGGATGTGCTCCAGGGTGGCGCCCGGGCAGGACGCGGCGAGTTCGGCGGCGAAGCCGTCGAGGAGCGTCGCCGGGCGGCGCAGGGCCGGGTCCGGGAGCATCGCGGAGACGACCTGGGCCGCGCCGGAGACCAGCTCGTGGTCGATGCCCTGCCACCCGGTGCGCGCCAGGTCGGACAGCCAGGAGCGGGCGGCGGCGAGCAGGTTCGCCGCGTGCTGTCCGTCGGCCGGGGGGACCGTCTCCTCCACGCGGGGCCGGCCGGTCGCCTCTTCGAGACGGGCCGTCAGCGCGTCGTGCACGGAGCCGAGCAGAGCCGTGCGGGCGGCGGCCAGGGCGATGAAGTGGTCCTCGCCCGCGGCTCCGGCCGCCGCCTTCTCGGCCGCCTCGGCGGTCCGGTAGGCGAGCGGGGTGCCCGCGACGGCGTGTGCCAGCCCGGTCAGCCCGGCGGCCTGGGCGGGCTGCGGGCGGAGCAGCCCGCTGACGAGCACCCGGTCGAAGGCGTCGACGGCCGCGAGGGCCTCGTCGAGTTCCGGGATGTCCCCGGCGAGCAGATCGGCGCGCATCACGCCACCGCCCTGGTCGGCGGGAACCACTGCATCTCCGGCAACGGAGCGGTGGTCGGGGCGAGTTCCAGGTACGCCAGGTGGCGCAGGAACCGGCTGAAGACGGGCGCGGCGGCCGAGGTGTCGCCCATCGGGGGGCGCGTCGCGCTCATGTCGGCGGCGAGGGTCTGCGCGCTCGGCTCCCCGTCGGCGGTCTCGACCTTCAGATAGCGGGCGACGCGCTCGGCGCCGTACTGGAGCACCGCCTCGTTGATCAGAGCCCCGATGTGCTTGCAGAACGAGCCGCGCGCGCCGCCGCAGGGCCGGTTGTTGTTGGTGCTGCAGGCGAACGCGAAGGTGCCGACCGCGACCGACGAGACATAGACCCGCGCGATGTCCGAACCGCTGGACACCACACCCTGCAAACGTCCGTCGGCCAGCTCGACGAACGGAACCTTGGCGAGCTTGCGCGGCCGGGCGGGCGGTATGACCCGTGCCGTGCTCGACCTCTCCCGGGCTGACAACGCACCATCTCCTCTGCAACAAAAAGGCAAGAAAGGGGGATTCCGCGCCACGTCGGCGGAACACTGCTGAACCTAACCGCGACCACTGACAACGCCGCCCGCACACGCTCAGCCGCCTCGCGCCGGAGCGGACGGGACGGGCGCGCACGAACCAGCAGGGGGGCCGAAACCAGCACCGGCGAGGCGGATGCGGACGGCGAGGCAGGCGCGGACGGCGGGGTGGACGTGGACGGCGAGGCGGATGCAGACGGCGGCGTGGTCGTCGACCGACCACCGTTCCGCCGGCGACCGTCGTTCCACTCACCGCCGTTCCGCTCACCACCGTTCCGCCGGCCGCCGTTCCGCTCACCGTTTTTCCGCCGAGCACCGTTCCACGCCCGCGCCGACGAGGTCGCGCCCGCGCGGTGTCACACGGCCGGCAGGGCGGTCAGCTTCTTCCCGTGCAGCGCGGCCAGCCGCTTCCCCCGGGACACCAGATACCACTTCTGGATGTCGCCGGTGCCGTCGTTGTACGTCCAGCGCAGCTTTCCGCTCGCGGCGTCGAAGGCGTGGACGCCACCGTGCTCGTCGAACTCCGTCGCCCCGTAGAGGGCGCCGCCTGCCTTGGCGAACCGCCAGGGGTAGGCGACGTGCAGAAGGTCGGTGTTGTGCCAGATCTTCTTCCCCGTCGCGGGGTCGACCGCCCACAGCCCATGGGCGCTGTCGGACACGTAGAGAACGCCGTCCAGCACGGCCGGACCGTTGAACCGGCTGAACTCCTCGGAGGCGAGCGACCACCGTTCCCCGCCGTCGGCCAGGGCGAAGGCGCGCAGCCGGCCTCCGTCGGCGAGGACGACCAGGTCCTGATGGACGACGAAATCGCTGCTGTTGGAGCGCTCGATCTTCTTCGTCCAGGTCTGCCGTCCGGTCGCGGTCTCGCGGACGGTGAGGTTCTTCCGGAAGTCGGTGTAGACGAGGCGGCCGCCCACGGCCCGCGCGGTGATGCCGGTCTCCTCCGTGCCGTGGTCGCGCTGCTCGCGCCAGACGACCTTGCCGGTCGTGGTGTCGATCGCGGCGACCACGTTGTCCGGCGTCCTGAAGTCCTTGTCCAGGATGCCGCCGGTGACATAGACATGGTCGTCGTCCACCGCGATCGGCCGGGGCTGCGCGTACTGGCTGCCCAGGCGGCTGCGCCAGGTCTCCTTGCCGGTGGCGGGATCCAGGCCGACGATGTTCCCGTCATACTCGGCGCTGGCGAGGTAGAGGGTGCCGGAGCCGAGGAGCAGGCCCGCGCCGGGCGTGGTGACGCCCTTCCGGGACCACACCTCCTCACCGGTGGAGAGGTCGCGTGCCACCAGGGGGTCGCCGGACACGATGACCAGGTCGCCCACCACGGCGAGTGCATCATTTCCGGCCAACCCGTCATTGGCTGCGGCGGTCTGCCACAGGGCTTTGGGCGCGGTGCCCGGGGGCGGGGCGCTGAAGGACTCCTCGCCGCCGGCCCCTTCCGGCTTCCGCCCGGGTTTCGGCGCGGTGCCGCCGCTGCGGTTGTCGTTCTCCGGCCCGCAGCCCCACACACCGGCCCCGAGCAGCGCCAGCCCCAGTCCCTTTCCTGCCAGTCTCATCGTGTGGCGGCGTGACATGCCGTCTCCGCTCATGCTCCTGTTCCCCGTTCCTGTGCGATGTCGGTGTCCGGCGCGCCGGGTATGGGCGCCCGGTGAGTCGGATCAGCGTAGGCAGCGATTTTCGGCCAGTTGAGAGGCGGGACGCGACCGGGACAGCCCTGTGACCCGCCTGTCACAGCGCTACGGACGCGGCGGCCTGGCGACCTCGTACGGACGCCGCGCCCGCGCACGGCGTCCGGCACCACGTCGCCCCGCGCTCAGCGTCCAACACCACTTCGCACCACGCCGTCCCCTCACCGTGCCGTCCCCGCAACGCGCCGCCCGATCCGGTACGCACGGGCTCCGTACCGATGTCCGGCCGCGTGGCGTACGAGTCGGATCGGGACGTCGACCCCACCCGGCTTCGGGGGAACGGGAGTTCGTGGTCATGGCCACTGGGATTCACCGGTTCGGGTATTCGGCTGTCGGATTCGGTGCGGGGCGGGCAGGGTCGGTCGCAGAACGAATGCGTTGAGACGCCGAGTGACCAAAGAGAGGGGTTCGTGATGTGGGAGACCGAGGAGTTCGGGGCCGAGCACGAGGGCCGGCCGGGCGTCCTTCTGGCCGACGGCACCGAGCCGAAACCGGTGCTGTTCGATGTCGGGAGCGGGGCGACGATGCACCAGAGCACCGACTGGTGGGTCTACGACGGAACGCTCGGCGCACCGGTCGCCGCCGAGCTGCGCGGCGCGTGCTCCTGCGGCTGGCGCGGCCCCCACCGCTACTCCGTCGACTGGGAATCGGTCGACCGGCGCCGCCCCTACCTGACCGACACCACCGGGCCCGAAAGCGACTGGACCGCCCACATCACCGACGTGCAGGACCAGGCGGTCCCCCTCCCGGCGGAGCTGCTCACCCTTCTCGACCAGGCCGAACAGCATCTGACCGCCCTCGCCGACGAACGCCCCACAGCGGCCCTCCGCGCCGCCGCCGCGCTGGAACGGCTCACCCAACGGGCCGGGAACGCCGCCGCGTTCGCCATCGACACCCCCGAGGGCCCCGCCTGGGAGGCGATCGCCCGCGACCTCGGCATCAGCGAAAGGACAGCCCGCTCGCGCCTCACCCGCTATGTGCTCGGCCGCTGACCTCGCGGGAGGCCGCCGCCCCGCACCAGGTCCGGCGAAGGAGTCGAGGAACCTGCCGCGGACGTCGGGTCGGCGCTGCGCGTGGTTCGGCACTCCGGTGGATCAGAAGGGAGCGGGGATCAGCGGGGAGCGCGGGTCAGCGGGAAGTACGGGTCAGCAGGGAGTGCGGGTCAGGGGGTAAAGGGATCGGAGAAAAGGCGGGCGGCGGCGCCGGCCGGGTGACGGGGACCGAGGAACGCCGCGTGGCCGCTCCCGCCGGGCGCGGGATGGGTGACCTGCGTCCAGCCGAGATGCCGGTAGAAGGCCGAAGCCGCCTCGGCGCGCACCGGGGTCAGCAGCCAGCACCGACCGTCCGGCGCGTCGGCGGTCACCGCGTCCAGGAGCGCGGCGCCGATGCCCCGGCCCCGCGCCGCGCCGATGACGGCGAGTTCGTCGATCTCCCGGCCCCCGCACAGCCAGGCGGCCGTCCGAGCGGCGCCCAGGCAGGCCGCCACCTGCGGATGGCAGCGGTCAGAGGGGAAGGGGAACGGCGTGGTCCAGCCGGTCGCGAAGCCCAGCACCTCGTCCCCGTCCAGCGCCAGGGCCGCCACGAATCCGGGGCGGGTGACATCACCGGCCAGCCGGTCCGGATACCGGGCTGCGTCCCGACACCCGACAACGCCGCCGTCCTCGTCCTGGGGCCGGGGCCCGAAGCCGCTGCGGGTAGGGAGTTCGGAGTCGAAGCCGGAGCCGGAGCGGGAGCCGGATTCGGAGCCGATACCGGAGCCGGAGCCGAACGCGTCGGCGTACGCCCGGCGTACCCCCTCCGCCCGGCGCAGCAGTTCCGCGCCGCGTACCCGACGCACGACGGGAGCGTTCACCTGGCGCCCGGCGGGAGCATTCACGCGACGCACGACGGGAGCGTTCGCCTGGCGCCCGGCGGGAGCATTCACGCGACGCACGACGGGAGCGTTCGCCTGGTGCCCGGCGGGAGCATTCACGGGACGCACGGCGGGGCTGTTCACGCGGCCCTCGCCGGGGTGGGGGCGACGGGGTGGAGGGCGGCGTACTCCAGCGGCGCGGACGGGTCGATGGAGACGTCGAGCGGGGCGGCCTCGGCGCCCGCCCTCACCAGCAGGTCACCGACGGCGGCGATCATCGCCCCGTTGTCGGTGCACAGCCTCGGTGGCGGCACGCGCAGCGCGATCCCGGCGGCCCGGCAGCGTTCCTCGGCCAGTGCCCGCACCCGCGAGTTGGCCGCCACACCGCCCACCACGACCAGGGTGCCCACCCCGTGCTCGCGGCAGGCGGCCACCGCCTTGCGCGTCAGGACGTCGGCCACCGCCTCCTGGAGCGAGGCGGCTCCGTCGGCGAGCGGCGGCTCCTGGCCGGCGAGCCGGTGCCGTTCGGCCCAGCGGGCAGCGGAGGTCTTCAACCCGGAGAAGGAGAAGTCGTAGCGGGAGTCGCGCGGTCCGGTCAGCGGCCGGGGGAACGCCACGGCGCGCGGATCGCCCTCCCGCGCGGCGCGGTCGATGGCGGGCCCGCCCGGGTAGGGCAGCCCGAACACCCTGGCCACCTTGTCGAAGCACTCCCCGGCCGCGTCGTCGACCGTGTCCCCCAGGTGCGCGATCCGGTCGCGGGCCAGGTCCCGTACCAGCAGCAGCGAGGTGTGGCCGCCGGAGACGATGAGCACCATGCACGGATCGGGCAGCGGCCCGTGCTCCAGGGTGTCCGCCGCGACGTGCCCGGCCAGGTGGTGCACGCCGTACAGCGGCACCCCCAGGGAGAAGGCCAGTGCCCTGGCCCCGGCCAGCCCCACCTGGAGCGCGCCCGAGAGGCCGGGGCCGGTGGTGACGGCCACCGCGCCGATGTCCGCCATCCGCAGCCCCGCCCGGTCCAGCGCCTCCCGGACGACGGGCGTGAAGGCGTGGACGTGCGCGCGTGCGGCGATCTCCGGGACGACCCCGCCGAAGCGGGCGTGCTCGTCCATGCTCGACGCCACGGCGTGCCCGAGCAGCCGCCCGTTCCGTACCAGCCCCGCACCGGTCTCGTCGCACGACGACTCGATCCCCAGCACCACCGGAGAGCCCACCGGAACCCCTTCTCGCGATCAATGAGTAATTGCAAACTATCTGCAACAAGATACTCCGTGAGCGCGACGGCGGCAGGGCCCGCGCCCTGGGCCGGCACCGTGCCCGCGGCGTCCGCCGCTGCCGCGTCGGGCGGCGCGTGCGCCGGGGGACCGTCGCGGCCCGGACCTGCCCGCGATCCGAGACCCGCGATCGGCGATCCGCGGGAGCACGTATCGGTGGGATGACCGATGTGCGGAGAGAGGGGGCGCGGCCATAGTCCTCGGGAGATCGTTCACGGGCGCCGTGGTGCGCCCGGTTTCCGAAAGGACCTTCTGTGGCCACGTATGCGGATCTGGTGTTCCTCGACGGTCGGGTGGTGACGGTCGACGCGGAGTTCACCGTCGCCTCGGCCCTGGCCGTGACCGGCGGGATCATCAGCGCCGTCGGCGGGCGGGACGACGTCGAGCCGCTCGTCGGCCCCGACACCCGCGTCGTCGACCTGCGGGGGGCGACGCTGCTTCCCGGTATCAACGACTCCCATCTGCACGGGTGCGCCTTCGGCATGGCGACGCCGCCGCTCTCCCTCGACCTCGGGCATCCCGCCGTGTCCTCGCTCGCGGACGTGGCCGGGGCGGTGCGGGAGGCCGTCGCGCGGGTTCCGGGCGGGCAGTGGATCACGGGGCACGGCTGGGACACCGGTTACCTCGACGAGTGCCTCGCCGATCCGTCGCGTCTGCCCTCGCGGCACGACCTCGACGCCGTGAGCCCGGACCACCCCGTCGTCCTCTACTCCTTCTCCGGGCACGCCACCTGGGTCAACTCCAAGGCACTGGAGCTCATGGGCGTCGACCGGGACACCGTCGCGCCGCCCGGCGGGGCGATCGTCGCGGACGCGTCCGGGGAGCCGACCGGGCTGCTCCAGGAGGGGGCCCAGGACCTCGTGCAGAACGCGCTGCCGCCGCTCAGCCGGCAGGAGCGGACCGACGCGATCAGGTCGACCCTCGCCACGCTCGCCCGGCTCGGCATCACCAGCTACACCGAGCCCGGGCTCGGCCCCGGCGGCGACGGCCTCATGCGGGGCGCACTCGGCGCTCAGACCCTCGACGTCTACCGACGGCTGCTGGCCGACGGCGAACTGACCGCCCGCGTCGGCGTCCTGCTCCTGCCCACCGGAATGACGAGCACCGCCGAGGAGTTCGCCCGTACGCTCGACGCCCTCGACGAGTCCGGCGACGCCGACCCGCGCCGCCTCGCGATCCACGGGGTCAAGGTCTTCGCCGACGGCATCATCCCCAACAAGACGGCCTGGATGCACGAGCCGTACGTCGGCGGCGGCTGCGGCTCCCTGTGCGTCGGCGGCGAGACCGACGCCGAGCGGATATCCGAGATCGGCGCCATGATCCGGCACGCCCACGCCGCCGGGCACCAGCTGGGCGTCCACGTCACCGGCGACCGGGCCATCGACACCGTCGCGGACGCCTTCGCCGCGGCCATGGCCGAGCACCCGCGGCCCGACGCCCGCCACTACGTCATCCACGGCGACTTCCTCACCGCGCGCAGCATGAAGGTGCTGGCCGCGCACGGCTTCGGCGTCAACATGAACCCCACCATCAAGTGGACCGTCGCCGACATGGAGGAGGAGTTCGTCGGCGTCGAACGGGCCGCGTACGCGTGGCCGTACCGCGATGCCCTCGACGCCGGGGTGCGCGTCGCGAGCGGGTCCGACGCCCCCGTCACCTCCCCGGACTGGCGCCAGGGCGTCGCCACCATGGTGCTGCGCGAGTCGAAGGCCGCCGGCCGGGTCAGCGGCCCCGAGCAGCGCATCGCCCTGGCCGAGGCACTCCGCACGTACACGATCGACGCGGCCTGGCAGGACTTCGCCGACGACTGGAAGGGCTCCCTGGAACCGGGCAAGGCCGCCGACCTCTGCGTGCTCGACGGGGACCTGCTCACCGCCGACCCGCACGACATCCCGGAGATGCCCGTCGTCCTCACCGTCGTGGACGGGCAGGTGGTGCACGACGCCCTGCGCGATTGACGTATTCCGGGCACGTGATCATCCTTGGGGGATGGCAGCGGAGCGGAGCACGGCGGACATCCTGGACGCGGCCGTGCACGTCCGCGCGGCCGCCAGGAGCGGCGGCGTCGGCACGGTCCTGGCGGCGCTGTCCGAGGTGATGGAGTACGACCACGCCTCCCTGACCCGGTGGGATCCGCTGCGCCGGCGCCACACCACGCTGACCGGGAGCTACCCGGACGACGCCACGGCCTACATCGAGACCCGCCTCCACCGCGACCCGGTGTTCCCCGTGCTCCGCAGCCCGACCCAAAGCGGTCTCTGGCTCAAGGACGTCCCCCGGCGGCTCCTGGCGGCGTCGCCGGGATTCCAGGAGGTGCTGCGCCCCCTCGGCATCGAAGACGGCGTGGCCCAGTGCCTGTTCGCCGCCGACGGCCGGTACGTCGGCATGCTGAACGTCAGCACGCGCCGGCCACGGCGCACGCCCGATCCGGCGCGCGCCGTGGTCACCCTGCTCACCGAGGCCCTCGCCGCTGCCGTCGACCCCCGCGCGGGCCTGCCGCCCGCGGAGCCCGCCGCGGCCGGGCCCGACGCGGGGAGGCGGCGCCCGGACGTGCGGCGGCCCGGTGGGCTCTCGCCGCGGGAGCTCCAGGTGCTGGCCGAACTGACCGCAGGCCGCACCAACCGGGAGATCGCCGAACGGCTGTACATCACACCGCGGACCGTGGGCACCCACATCGAGCACATCCTCGCCAAGCTCGACCTCCCCAACCGCGCGGCCGCCGCGGCCCGGGCCGCCGCCTGGGGCCTCGCGCCCGCCCGCTGACACGTATCGCGCGTACGCCGCCGACGGCAGGCCGCACGCCGCGACGGCCGCGCTCATCCGAGGGGTGACGGCCGCAGACTCACGCGACGGCCCGCCCTCGGACCGGAGAGGACGAAGGGCGCGCGGCCTCCACGAGCACAGCGCGAACCGAGGTATTTCTCCTCGGCTGTTTGTCACGCACGGTGGATAGGATGCGCCCTTGGCTGTCTACACAGACGAGGGCATTGTGAAGAAAGCGCGCATATGTCTCATGGTGGTGGCATGCGCTCTCCTGACCACCTCATGCGGGGGAAGCAAAACACCTGTCGACACATCCCGCCTGACGGACCGGGAAAAGGAATGGGTCGAGTTCTCCTACCAGCATGAGAAGAACGACGAGATCAAACGGGCATGGGAAGATCTGAACGCCGAAGGCGTCAAATCCTACCTCGCCCGGCAGCGCCCCCGCCTGTGCGGTGACATGGAATCGCTGATGCAGAGCCTGAAGGAAGCGGGATACGAGGCAGGCGAAATACAGGATTACAAGGAAAAGACCGAAGAACTCATCTGCTCGCCCCTGTAGAAAGTTTCCTTGTAGAACGTATTGCCCGGCAAGACACTCCGGAGGCAGAACACACGCGGGGTGCGAGGGCCCCTGTCTCCTGGACGCATTCCAGGGGACCTCGCACCGCAAGCCTGGTCGCGCTACGCCACCGCGCCTCCTAGAATTCTCAGCAAGTACTTGTCAAAAGCCCGGTGCAGGACCATCGTCACCGGCCCCGAGGTGAACACCCCGCTGACGACCCGGGCCATGCCGTCGAACCGGCGTCGCACGGCGGACGGCGGTTTGACGAATCGCCCTAATCGCCCTCCCGATAGCCGAGCAAGTCCCCCGGCTGGCAGCGAAGTTCGCGGCAGAGCGCGGTGAGCGTGCTGAAGCGGATCGCCCTGGCGCGATCGTTCTTCAGTACGGAGAGGTTGACGACCGAGACGCCGACCCTGGCCGCCAGCTGGGTCAGCGTCATCCCGCGTTCGGCCAGCAGCCGGTCCAAGTGGACCTCGATGCCGTGTTCCGACGCCGGTTCCTTCACACCAGGCCCTCCGTGTCGGCGCGCAGGCGGACGCCCCGCCGGAAGACCTCGGCGACGGCGGCGATCAGGAGCGCGAGAAGCAGATAGTGGAAGGAGAAGGTGAAGGAGAACGGGACCTGGTCCTCGGCTCCCGTGCCGCGCAGCAGCGAACTCGTCGTGACGGCCTCCAGCGGCGGCGTGAGAACACCCATGAGAAAGACCGTCACCGCGATGGCGCGGAGCCTGCCGATGTTCCGCGCGGTGAACTCCTCGCCCTCGCGCAGGCTCCGGGCCATCCGGAACAGCAGGCCGAGTACGACGATCAGCAGCACGCCGTCGACGATCTCGGGCAGCGCGAGCAGCAGCCGCTGCCCGAAGGCGGGATGGGAGAAGGCGAGCTCGGCCAGATCGGTGCTCGCGATGGACAGCCCGCCACCCTGCATCGGCCTCGGGGCCGACGCCATTCCCTCGATCCGGACCTCCCGTGTGTCGATCGGGTCGCAGGCGCCGACCACCCCCAGGAGCGGTATGAGCACCCCGAACAGTGCGACCAGCCCCACTGCCAGCCCGGAGACCAGCTCCAGCGCTCGCTGGTCGCCACGGCTCCACCACGACTTCGCGCCCACAGACGAACCTCCTTATCGTTTATCGATACTATCGAATAACGATAAGCCAGTGGAACACCCCGACAGCGTCGAGCCCGGCGAGACCTCGCGATCAACGGCCGTCGCGGGCCCGCGGACCGCACCCGGCCGCCGACCGCCGAGTCCGGAAAGGGCCCGGGCGGGGCACGCGTCAGGGCCGACGGGCAGGGCGCGGCGGCCGGGGAAGGCCGACCGGGAAGAGGCAGCCGGGGAGAGGCAGCCGGGGAGAGAAAGCCGGAGAGGGGCGGCCGGGGCGGCGAAAATACCGGGAACTCGTCACGGGCCGCTGCTAAGCTCGCCCCGACGTTGATCGTGTATCGAGGAGACCAGACATGGCAGGGGACGACGACATCTCGGGGTGAGATCCCGCCCCGACAGGCCACCGGCCGATGCCCAGAGGCATCGCGTCACCGTCGTGGCCCGTTTCGTCGTTCCCTCTGTTCATGTCCCGGGCACCAGTCTGCGCGTGCCCGCATACCCTTCGAGGTCTTCCCATGTCAGACGCCTCCGTCATCTGTTCCCACCTGTCCTTCGCCTGGCCCGACGGCACCCCCGTCTTCCAGGACCTGTCCTTCGTCCTGGGCGGCGGCCGCACGGGCCTGGTCGCGCCCAACGGCTCCGGCAAGAGCACACTGCTCAGGCTGATCGCCGGTGAACTGCGTCCCCTCCGCGGATCGGTCTCCGCGCCGGGCACGATCGGCTACCTGCCCCAGAACCTGCCCCTGACCAGAGACCTCACGGTGGCCGAGGTCCTGGGCGTCGCCGCGGTGATCCGGGCGCTGGACGCCGTGGAGTCGGGGGACGTGAGCGAGGAGCACTTCACGACCATCGGTGACGACTGGGACATCGAGGAGCGCACCCGGTCCCAGCTGGACCGGCTCGGCCTCGACGGACTCGCTCTCGACCGGAGCCTGGGCACGCTCAGCGGCGGGCAGATCGTCTCGCTCGGTCTGGCGGCGCAGCTGCTGAAGCGGCCCGATGTGCTGCTGCTCGACGAGCCCACCAACAACCTCGATCTCGACGCCCGCCACAGGCTCTATGACGCGCTGGAGGACTTCGGCGGCTGCCTGCTACTGGTCAGCCACGACCGGGCGCTGCTCGATCGCATGGAGCGCGTCGCGGAGCTCGAAAGGGGTCAACTGCGGCTCTACGGCGGCAACTTCACCGAGTACGAAGCGGCTGTGCGAGCCGAGCAGGAGGTCGCCGAGAAGAACGTGCGCAACGCGGAGCAGGAGCTGAAGCGCGAGAAGCGGGAGATGCAGCAGGCCCGCGAACGCGCCGAGCGCCGAGCGAGCAACGCCGCCCGCAACCTCAAGAACGCGGGCCTGCCGCGCATCGTCGCCGGGGGCCTGAAGCGGAGCGCCCAGGAGGCGGCGGGCCGGTCGGGCCAGATGCACGCCTCCCGGGTCGACGAGGCCAGGGCCCGGCTGGACGAGGCGGGCCGCGCGGTGCGCGACGAGCAGCGCCTCACCCTGGACCTGCCGGAGACCGACGTGCCCGCCGGACGCACGCTCTTCCTGGGCGAAGGGATGCGGGTCTGTCACGGCGATCGGCCCCTGTTCGGGCGCGGGGGCGTGGATCTGACCATTCGCGGGCCCGAACGCATCGCGCTGACCGGTCCCAACGGCGCCGGCAAAACCACACTGCTGCGCCTGCTCAACGGCGATCTGGCACCGGCCGACGGGTCGGACGGCACTCCGGTCTCCGGGCCGGTCTGCGGACCGGACGGCACTCCGGTCTGCGGACCGGACGGCCGGGGAACGGGCGGGCCTGACGACGGACCGGTCGGCCTGGGGACGAGGGGCCCCGGCGAGGGACCGGACGGCAGGGATTCCGGCGGACCCGGCGACGAGCCGGTCGGCGGGCGGATCAAGCGGGCCGACGGCCGGATCGCGTATCTCTCGCAGCGGCTGGACCTGCTGGACCCCGACCGCAGCGTCGCCGAGAACTTCGCCGCGTACGCCCCCGGCCGGCCGGAGGCCGAGCGGATGAACCTGCTCGCGCGGTTCCTCTTCCGGGGTTCCCGCGCCCATCTCCCCGTGCGCGTGCTGTCCGGCGGCGAGCGGCTGCGCGCCACCCTGGCCTGCGTCCTGTGCGCCGAGCCCGCCCCTCAGCTGCTACTGCTGGACGAGCCGACCAACAACCTCGACCTGGTCAGCACCGATCAGCTGGAGAGCGCGCTGACGTCCTACCGGGGAGCCTTCGTGGTGGTCAGCCACGACGAGCGCTTCCTCGCGCGGATCGGGGTGAACCGGTGGCTGCGGCTGGCCGACGGCGAGCTGAGGGAGACGGGGGCGCCCGAGGTGTGAGCCGCCGGCGTGTCGTACGGGCCCGCGTCCGAGGTGTGTCACCCGGCGGGCCGCACACCGACCACGTCAGGTGGATCACCATGCCTCAACACGCCCTGATCGCCCACGACATCGTCCGTACGCTCGGGACCAGACGGGTGCTCGACGGGGTGTCGCTCACCGCGTCCCCCGGCCGCCGCATCGGTCTGATCGGGGAGAACGGCGTCGGCAAGTCGACGCTGCTGCGTCTGCTCGCCGGGGCCGACGAACCCGACGCCGGGAGCATCACGCGCCCGGCCGACCTGGGCTTCCTGCACCAGGAGATGCCGTTCGACACCGGGACGACGGTCGCCGACGTACTGGACGACGCCCTGCGCGAGGCCCGCGCCGACCTGGCCGAGCTCGAAAGCCTCGCCGACCGGCTCGCCCGCGTCGCGCAGGACTCCCCCGGCTACGGCGAGTTGCTCGACGCGTACGGCCGGCGGCTGGAACAGGCCCGGGAACGGGAATCCTGGGACGCCGACCGGCGTGCCACGATCACGCTCGACGGGCTGGGCCTCGCCGCGCTCGACCACGACCGGGCGCTCGGCACCCTCTCGGGCGGGCAGCGCAGTCGCCTGGCGCTCGCCGCCCTGCTGGTCCGCCGCCCCTCCGCGCTGCTGCTGGACGAGCCGACCAACCATCTCGACGACGACGCCGCCGCGTTCCTGGAGGAACAGGTGCGCGGCCTGCCCGGCGTCGTGGTGGTGGCCAGCCACGACCGGGCTTTCCTCGACGCCGTCTGCACGGATCTGATCGACCTCGATCCGGCGATGGACGGTCCCGTACGGTACGGCGGCGGCTACAGCGCCTACCAGTCGGAGAAGCGGGCCGAGCGTCAGCGCTGGGAGCGGCGGTACGCGGAGGAGCAGGAGGAACTGGCGGCGCTGCGCCGGTCCACGCGGGTGACCGCCCGCCTCGTCGCCCCGAACCGGGAGCGGCGGGACAACGAGAAGATGATGTACGGCCTTCGGGGCGAGCGAGTGCAGAGCCAGATCTCGCGGCGGGTGCGCAACGCCGCCCGCCGACTGGACGAGTTGGAGCGCGGACAGGTCGGTGAGCCGCCGCGACCGCTGCGGTTCCAGGTGTCCGCCCTCGCCCGGAAGCCGGAGGGCGAAGCGCCCGGCGCTCTCGTCGCCCTGCGGGACGTCTGCGTACCGGGCCGGCTGAGGGTCGCGCGGCTGGACGTTTCGGCGACCGAACGTCTCCTCGTCACCGGCGGCAACGGAGCGGGGAAGTCGACGCTCCTGTCCGTGCTCGCCGGGCGGCTCACGGCCGGGACCGGGAGCGGGGACGGGATCGGGAGCGGGGACGGGGGTGGAGACGGGCGCGCTGGCGGGCGCGGGGTCGGGAGCGGCGGCGGGCGCGGGGCAGGGAGCGGCGGCGGAGTGCGACGGCGACCGGGGCTGTCCGTGGGGCTGCTGTCCCAGGACACCGTGTTCGAGCGGCCCGACCGTACGGTCCGCGACACCTACGCGCTCGCGCTCGGCGCCGAGCGGGCGGAGGAGGTCCCGCTGACCTCGTTGGGGCTGATGCACGAGCCGGACCTGGAGAAACCGGTGGGGCGGCTGTCCGTCGGACAGCGACGGCGGCTGGCGCTGGCGCTCCTGGTGGCGCGTCCTCCGGAACTGCTGCTGCTGGACGAGCCCACGAACCACCTGTCCCCGCGCCTGTGCGACGAGTTGGAGGAGGCCCTCGGCACCGGGCCGGGCGCGATCGTCCTGGCCAGCCATGACCGCTGGCTGCGGCGGCGCTGGCAGGGCAGAGAAATCCGGCTGAGCCCGGCCCGGTGACCGCCCGGCGCGCCGACGCGCGGGAACGTGGAGCGGTGTGTGTACGCGGTGACCGCCCGGCGTGCAGGGGGCTGAAAATGGGAGTGGGAGTGGGAAGTGGGGAGCGCGCGGCACAATGAGCGCCTTCCGTGCCCGGCGGCCCCGCACGCCGGGCACTTTCCCCACCGCCTGACCTGCCGCGATGAAGGCTGACCTGTCGCGGTGAGAGCTGACCTGTGGTGGTGAGAGCTGACCTGTGGTGGTGAAGGTCGAGCTTTCTCAGCGAAGGCTGAGTGGTGTCGAGCGGAGTTCGCCAGAGGAGGACCCGTCGGGTCGCACCCGGAGCAGGACCTGGTCGGCCAGCTCCCTCGGTGTCAGTTCGGCGTCCAGGAACATCGTGTCGCTGGGCAGCGTGTCGGTCGCGGCCATGCACGAGCTGATCTGGCCCTTGCACCAGCTCCGGACCCGTTCGTCCTGCTCAGGGCTGTCCGGGGTGAAGCTCCGGCCGTCAATCCGCCGCTCCAGAACCTCTCGGGACGCCTTGAGGAAGAAGTGGTGGACGTCGATGCCCGCGTCCTTCAACGTGCCGAAGATCTCGCTGACGTAGACGGGATCGACCAAGGTCATGGGAACCAGGACCGGGCGGCGGTACTCCTCCACCAGGCCCACCGCCAGATCACAGACCTGACGCCGCCACAGTCGAAGGTCCTGGAAGTTGCCGGTCGGCACCTCCACAATCTTGCGCAGCAGGTATCCGACCATCTCCGGGTCGTAGACCAGGGCCTCGGGCCAGCGCGAACGCAACTCGTCCACCAGTGTGGTCTTCCCGCTGCCGAAGGCACCGTTCACCCAGACGATCAACGCGCTTCCCCTGTCCGTTGCCATGCCCGCAGGTCGGGCCCGTATGCCGAGCCCATATGCCGGGCCCGTATGCCGGGATCGCGCCGCGCGGTCCGTGCGGGGCCGAATCCCATCGTCCGATTATGCCTGGGTCGGCAACGGCTTCCGCTCGAACCACTCCGTCTTCGGTGAGAAAGCTCAACCTTCACTACGACAGGTCACCCCCGCCGTCGGCCAACCGCCGTTCCCCGGCATGTCCCATAAAGGCTCAACCCGCCTCTCCGGCACGGGGAGTCGGCACACCGAGGCGCTCCCAGAGGAGGGCCAGATGCGCGTGCAGGACGTCCTGGGCCTCCTCCGGGCTCAGGTGTCCGATGAGCACATGGCTGGTCAGGCCGTCCGTGAGCGCGAGCAGCGACCGGGCCTCGCGCCGCGGATCGAGCACCGTGGGGACCTGGTCGGCCGCGCCGCCGCTCCCGGAGGCGGGGACACCGCCCCCGGAGGCGGGGGCACCGCCCTCAGCGGCCTCCGCGATCAGGCGGACGAGGACGCCCTGAAGATCCGCGTAACTGGTCCTGAGCTTGCCCGCGAGCGGCTCGCTGACCGCCGCCTGGGCGACGAACGCGAGCCAGACCCGGGCCTCGGCACGGTGTTCGTCCCGCAACAGGGCGATCTCGGTGGCCGTGTGCCCGAGCGCGGTGGCGGCCGACTGGGCCGGACTGCCGGCCAGGCGGGCCCGTACGCGTTCGGTCAAGCGCTCACCGACGTGTTCGACGGCGAACAGGAGCATCTCCTCCTTGGTGCGGAAGCAGCGCTGAACCGCGCCCAGTGACACCTGCGCACGGGCCGCGACGTCGCGCATGCTCACGCCCTCCGGCCCGTGTTCGTCGGCGAGGCGGCAGACGGCGTCGGCGATCCGACGGCGTCTGCTCTCGTAGTCCACCTGCTTGGGCATGGCCGGTCGTGCCTCCCTCTTCTCGATGCGTTCCGTTCGGCGCGCTCCGGTCGGTGCGCTCCGTCCAGTGCGCTCCGGTCGGTGCGTTCCATTTTTCGATACGATCGTATCGCTTCTGGGCTATGGTTCCGACGCAAGCGCTTCGACCCGTCAGGGACGCAAGCGTTCCCACCCGTGAGGGGCTTGGGAAGAAGGCCCGCGAGGGCATGAGGGGAAGGACAGCGATCATGCGGGACGCCCTATGGAGTCTGTCGGCCACGGCGCAGGCGGAAGCCATTCGGAACGGGGACATATCGGCCGTCGAACTGGTCGACAGCCATCTGGAACGCATCGCCGACATCAACCCGCGGGTCAACGCGGTCACGCAGTTGATGGCCGAACGCGCACGTGAAGCCGCGGCGGGGACCGACCGGAGGCGGGCGGCGGGCGAGGATCCGGGCCCGCTGGCCGGCGTGCCGTTCACGGTGAAGGACTGCCTCGCCGTCGAGGGGGTGCCCACCACCTTCGGGACCCCGCGGTTCCGCGACCTGGTGGCGGCGGCCGACGCTCCCCCGGTGGCCCGGCTCCGCGCGGCCGGAGCGATACCGATCGGGCACAGCAACATGCCGACCATGATCCTGGCCGGGATGCACACCCGCAGCGAACTCTTCGGCGACACCGTCAACCCGTGGGACCCGAGCCGGACCCCGGGCGGCACCAGCGGCGGCGACGGGGCGGCCGTCGCCACCGGCATGGCCGCGGTCGGACTCGGCAACGACTCCGGCGGTTCGATACGCATCCCCGCCTCGTTCTGCGGTGTGGCGGGGTTGAAGCCCACCGCCGGGCGGTTCCCCGCCGACCATCGGGTCCTCGGCCCGGAGGACCCCGGTCCGGCTTCGCAGACGCTGGTCACCGACGGCCCGCTGGCCCGCCGGGTCGCCGACCTGCGGCTGGCGTTCGAAGTGCTGGCCGGAACCGATCCGCGCGATCCGCGCGCCGTGCCCGTGCCCGTCCGGGGGGAGCCGCTGCCCGGTCCGGTGAAGGTCGCGGTCGTCGCCGATCCCGGTGGTCGCGGCGTCCACCCCACCGTGCGGGCCGCCGTCCAAACCGCGGCCGACGCGTTGCGGGACGCCGGGTACGACGTGCGGGAGGTGGCGGACGTGCCGAGAATGGACGAGGCGCTCGAAGCCTACGGCCGGATCACCGTGACCGAGTTCGCCCCGACCTGGCCCGTCGTCCGAACGCTGCTCGGAGCGGGCGGAGACCGGTACATCGCGATGGCGATGGAACGGACCCCGCCCGCGAACGCCGCGGAGTTCATGAAGCTGATGGGCACCTGGCTGAACATCCGCCGGTCCTGGGCGGAGTTCCTGGACGCGTACCCGTTGCTGCTGGGGCCGGTGTTCACCGAACCGCCCGTCGAACCGGGGATCGAGTCACGCGACGCGGCGGGACACGAACGGGTCGGCACGGGCATGCGCCTGTGCACGGTGACCAGCTTCGTGGGCGTGCCCGCGGTCGCCGTGCCGACCGGGGTGGCCGACGGGCTGCCGTCCGGTGTGCAGGTCGTCGGGCGCGCGTTCCGGGAGGACCTGTGCCTGGCCGCCGCGCAGGCGATCGAGGACCGGCTCGGCGTGCTCACACCGGTCGATGTGCCGACTCGGCGCGGTCACGCAGCGGGTTGACGTCCCGTCTCGACGCGCTCGTGTGTCGCCCGTACATCGTTCGTGCGTTGCTCGTACGTCGTTCGTATGTCGACTGACGTACCGCTTCGCCCCGACACGCTCTGGTCCGTCACGAGTGGTAGAGCACCCGTACGACCATCGTGTCACCGGGCAGGCCGTCCAGGCGGGCGTGAAACACTCGCATGCGGTCGGGCCCCCTGGTGCGGTGCGGCCCGCGTTCGAGCGCCTTCCAGCCCTCCCGGATGAACGCCGGGTCGCACCCCTCCGTCCCCGTCGCGGCGGTTTCCGTCGCGGCCGATCTCGTCGCGGCCGTTCTCGTCGCGGCCGTTCTCGTCGCGGCCGTTCTCGTCGCGGCTGATTCCTTCGCGGTTATTCCGGTGGAGCGCGCGGTGATGACGGAGCTCGGTGAGCGTGATGTCGTCGTACACGTCGTCCTGGGTCTCGCCGTCGGCCCGGTAGCCGAAGCGTTCGTAGAAGCGCCGGGCCCGTCGGTTGTCCTCGAAGACCCACAGGAACACGGACCGGAATCCCCGGGCCGGATCTCCCATACGCGCATGGGCCTCGACGAGGAGGGCCCGGCCGACTCCGTGGCCGATCAGCTCCGGGCGGATGTAGAGGGCGTAGATCTCACCGGCCGGCTCCTCCCACCGCGCGGCGGACGGCCGCCCCCGGTACGGGCCGAAGCAGATCCACCCCACCGGGGCGTCGGCGGCGTCGACCGCGACGAGGTCCGTCGACCGTCGCCGCGGGTGGGCGAACCAGGCGCGCCGCTGTTCGGCGTCGTCCGACGCCGTCATCGCGTTCAGATGGGCACGGGGAACGATGCCCGCGTACGCGTGCCGCCAGCCCCGTACCCGTATCGCGGAGACGGCGTCGATGTCGGCCTCGTTCATCTCGCGCACCCGGAACATCGCGCCACCGTAGGCGGAGAGCCCCACCGCCGGGAACCGCTTTTACGGACGCCTCCCGGCTGGGCCTGGACGCGCGGGACCGGGCGGACGTGACCCGCCTGCTGGCGCTCCCCGAGCGGCTCATCGGCGCCCGGCGCATCGACGACTTCTTCCAGCCGCACTTCTTCACCACCCACTTCTGGTGCATGTGGCGGACCGCGTTCGCCTTCCAGACCTGGCACTCCGCCATCGAGCTGAAGCGCTACTTCCTGGCCTTCTTCCAGGAGTTCGACCGTATTCACGCGCTGTCCGGGGTGCGGCGGAGCAAGTACAACCAGTACGACTCGGTGATCCGGCCGATCCAGGACTGGCCCACCGCGCAGGGCGTGCGGACCGAGTTCGGGGTGACCGTCGACGACGTCGAGTTCTCCGACGCGGACGCCCGCCGGGTGTCCCGGCTGCATGTGCGACGTACGGGACCCGGCCCCGGCTCCGACGGCTCCGGCCCGAGCGCCTCCGGCCCCGACGGTCTCCTTCCGGCCTCCGGCTCCGTCACGATCGTTCTCGGCCCCGACGACTACGCGTTCCTGACGATCGGTTCGATGACCGCGGACACGACCTACGGCGAACGCGGCACCGTTCCCGAGCTGATCCGCGACAAGCGGGACGGCTCGTGGCGGCCGTGGGAGTCCCTCGCCAAGAAGGCGCCGGACTTCGGCCGCCCGACGGCGTTCTACGGCAACATCGACGAGACCAAGTGGGAGTCGTTCGCCCTCACCATGAACGGCCGCACACTGCTGGACCGCATCCAGGAGCACACCGGGAACGTGCCCGGCGAGGGCGCGCTGATGACGTGGAAGGACTCCCGCTGGCTGCTGTCGATCGTGGTGCCGGCGCAGCCGCACTTCCGCGACCAGGAGGAGAACACCTACACGCTGTGGGGCTGCGCGCTGTTCGGTGACGTCCCCGGTGACCACGTGCCGAAGAAGATGGACGACTGCACGGGCGCGGAGATCCTCGACGAGTTGCTCGGGCACCTGGGCTTCGACGACATCGCGGACGAGGTACGGGCCACCACCAAGGTCGCCACGGTCCAAATGCCCTACATCGACGCGCAGTTCCATCGGCGGGCGGTGTCGGACCGGCCGCTGGTCGTGCCACACGGTGCGCAGAACTTCGCCTTCCTCGGCCAGTTCGTGGAGATCCCGGAGGACGTGGTCTTCACGGTCGAGTACGCGGTGCGGTCGGCCATGACGGCCGTCTATCACCACTTCGGCGTGGACAAGCAGATCCCCTCGATCTACCACGCCCTCGCCGACCCCAGGATCGCCTGGTCCGCCCTCCGGACCGCCTTCGCCTGACACCGCCGCGGCCCCGGTCGCCGGATCGCCGTGCTTCACACGGCGGCGGTGAACCGGCCGCTCGGCTCACCCCGCAGCCGGCCTGCCGGAAGCCTGCGGCCGTACGCGACCAGCAGGAGGTCCTGGGCGGCCCCGTACACGGGCTGGCCGTCGCCGTAGGACCAGTCCAGATCGTCTGCGCACAGCCGCACCCCGTCGATGTCCGCCCCGAAGAACTTGAGGCTTCGGGGGCGGATACCGGCGAAGAGGACGCGCAGCCGCTCCTCGGGGACCCGCCGGTCGATGCCGAGGGGCACGGTGATGTCCAGACCGTGCACCACGTCATGGCCCAGCGCCGCCGCGAGACCGCCGACCGGCGGCGTCCAGGGGTGGTACGCGTTGTCCCGCAGGAACGCGGCGAGGCGGGCGGTGGAGTGGGCGTCGGCGTCCCGGCGGGCGACGCGGTCGGTCATCCGGTGGAGTCCGCCTCGCGCCTTGGCGAGTTCGACGAGGGTCGTCGGCAGCCCGTGACGGAACCCCGTCGACATATGGGCCGCGACCTCGCGCACCCGCCACCCCGCACAGAGACTCGGCTCATCCCACTGCTCGGGGCGCAGACCGTCGAGCAGATCCGCCAACTCCCGGCGCTCCGCCGCGATCAGGCCCCTGATGCCGACCCCTGCCCCGACCCTCGCCCCGACTCCGGCTCCGGCTCCGGTCCCGCTTCTGGCCCCGGCTCCGGTCCCGTCGGTGCCGCTGTCCTCGGTGCCGCTGTCCTCGGTGCCGCGTCTCCTGTGATCGCTCGTCCTCCTCATACGTTCCAGGATGCGTTCGGTTCAGGCATAAGTCGAATAGATGGTGATGCTGGAACCTAGAATCATCAGTTATGGAACTCCGGCAGCTCCACTACTTCGTCACCGTCGTCGAGGAGGGCGGTTTCACGCGTGCCGCCGCCCGACTCCACCTCGCTCAGCCGGGCCTGAGCGCCCAGATCCGCCAGTTGGAACGGGAACTGGGACAGCCGCTGCTCGACCGAACCGGCCGGTCGGTGACGCCGACCGAGGTGGGCCGGGCCGTACTGCCGTACGCACGAGCCGCGTTGGCCGCCGTGGAAGGGGTACGACAGACGGTGGACGAGTTCACCGGGCTGCTGCGCGGCCGGGTGACGATCGGGCTCGTGTCCGGTGCCGTCGGTCACGCCTTCGACATCGCCTCGTTCCTCGCCGACTTCCACGACGAACACCCCGGGGTGGAGGTCGCGCTCACCGAGGACACCTCGGTGGGAATGCGGGCGGCGCTTCTGGCCGGGGAACTCGACATCGCCCTGCTCGGGCAGACGGACGACGAACCCCCACCCGGCCTCTCCTTCCAGACCGTCATCGACGAACCGCTGGTCGCCGCCGTCGCCCCCGGCGACCCGCTCCTCACCCACAAGCAGACCCGGCGGACCGAACGCGCTGACGTCACACTGGACGAGCTCCGCGAGCGGCCGCTGATCTGTCTGCCGCCCGGCACCGGAGTGCGCTCTGTGCTCGAACGCGCCTGCGCACAGGCGGGGTTCCGGCCCCGGATCGTCTTCGAGGCGGCATCGCCGTACGTCCTGGCGCGGCTCGCCGCCCGGGGTCTCGGCGTCGCCGTGCTGCCGGCCGACGAGGAGTCGGTTCCCGACGGCTCTTTGCGCGCGTTGCCCATCGTGCGACCCCGTCTGCGCGGGCGGGTCGCCCTCGCCTGGCGGTCCGCCGGTCCCGCGAGCCCCGCCGCCCGGACGCTCCTCGACCGCCTGCGCGAGGCCCTGCCGACCGTTCCGGATCGGTGACGTGTCGCAGAGAGCGAGGGAGATACGGGGCGCGGGGCCGGCGGCGGTGCTCACGTCGTTCCGCCACGGTTCGCGATGCGCCCCGGCTGCGGGCGGGCGAGGTTGCGGCGGTACGCCGTTTCACGGCCGGCCGGTGCCGTCCTCGTCCTGGGCCTCCGCCTCAGCCTGGCCCTCCGCCTCGTCCTGGTGGTCCGTGCCCTCATGGTCGGGGTACGCCCCTTCGAGGACCCGCCGCGCCAGCAGGTCGCGGAGCGGGTCCGTCACGTCCCAGGAGTGGTCGGCGGGGTGGTGGTCGTACAGCGAGCACTGGCACACGGCGTCGGTGGACAACCTGCGCAGGACCGCGGGGCACGGGCGAAGCCCGACGCATCGGCGCACCCGGCGTGTGCCGGTCCCGGCCCAGAGCAGCCACAGGTCGCGCATGGCGGGCGGATCCGCCGCCCAGAGGCGGGCGGCGTGCTCGGCCTGTTCGTCGTGTTCGCCGAGCTCACACAGCACGTGTCCGTCCAGGCGGGTGTCGCGCGGGTCGTCGGGCCCGCCGGGCATGGTCGTGAGCGCGGCCAGCACGTCCACCTCGGGCACGTCGGTGACGGCGGTGCATTGCAACACTTCGGTTCTCCTCTCCGGGAGGTTCTGGCGGGGCGGGGCAGGGTGGGACGGGCCGGGGCGGGCCGGTGCCGGGGGTGCCTGCGGGCCGTTCCCGCAGACGGCGTGGACGGTTACGTGTCATGGGAGTTCTGGGAGTTGGACGATGGTGACGCCGCGTAGTTCGCGGTGGAGACGGGAGGCGAGCATCCCGGGAAGCCGGGGCTTGCCGTAGGGGGCGAGCACGTCCTCCTCGGAGGTGCGCCATCCGGTGTCGGTCAGCCGGTAGAGGGTGCCCGACACCCCGTAGAGCTGAGGCTTGCGCACCCGCAGCACGGCGTAGTCGGCCCGGCGTCGCAGGAACGGACACTGCCGTACGGACACCCGCGCGTCCTCGACGCACAGCGGCGGCATGGAGGTGATCGACCGCTCCGGCCATGTCGCGGGCGAGTCCGGACGCCGCCAGTCGAGAAACAGCCACCCCTGCCGGTCCCGGTCCGCCGGACCCCCGCAGACCTGGCACAACAACCGCTCCATGCACTCGCGTTGCCGGTCCACGTTCATGCAGTCGTACACGACTCGACCATCCGCGGGCCCGACCAGGCGCACCCACAGATTCCCATGGTGATCCCGGTCCCCCGGACGAGGACTCCGATACGCCAGCCGAGGCCCGCCCGACGCGAACTCGACCTTCAACTCCGCCTGGCGTACGGGCTGTTCATTACTCCGCGAGGCAATGTACGGAGTCATGAGAGGCATGATTCCGGCTCCTTCGTTCCTGATTCCCGGTTCTTGCTTCCTGGTTCCTGGCTTCTTGCTTCTTGGTTCTTGGTTCTTGGTTCCTGATGGCCGATCGAGGGCCTCTCCTCTGCCGAACGGATGCCGGCGGGGGGCTACGAGAACGTCGACGCGTCCGCCCACCGGGGACGGGGAGCGTCACACGTATGGAGGAAATCCCCGGAGCGCCGGACGACGAGGCCGGCCCGTTCCCGCGCAGCGCCGCCCGCCCCGCAACCGGCGGGGAAGGCAGGACGCGGAGACGCGACGAGAGCGCCCCGAGGGGACGACCATCCAGCGTCGCCCGCGGTACGCCTCGGCGAGGAACTACCCCGTCACAGCAGCTCGCCACGGCTGCGCGCGTTGACGCGGGCCAGCTCGGCGCGCAGGCGCTCTATCGGATCGGCCGGCCGTACGTCCTCGGGGGCGACGGTCCATTCGATCCCGCCGCCGATGGGACGCAACGACCACTGGCCGCACCATTCGCCGCGAAATTCGCCGACCCGATCCTGTGATAGGTCCACCATGAGCGTGCCGCAGGTCGGGAGGGGCGGGGGTTCCTGTGCGTTCGAGGCACCGTTCGTCGCGGACACGGGCCACTCCTCTCCGTAGTGACTCCACTACCAAGGCGGCTCAGCGTGGCCCAGTGCCAACTCACCCTTCAACTAGCTGAAACCGAAGAAAGAGAAGGATCCCCACGTGGTCAATCGCAAGGAGTTGAGCCCCGAGGCGAGCCCAGAGGCAGCCTTCGGGGCCCGTATGCGCAGGTTGAGAGAGGATCGCGGTTGGACCCAAGAAGATCTGGCCGAAGAATTGGCATATTCCAGCCAGCATATTTCGGCTGTTGAAACTGCTCGGAAACCGCCAACCCTCCCCTTCTCCCGCAAGGCCGATCTGATCTTCGGCACTGTTGGCTCCACCGAGTCTTTCGAGCGCGAGTGGCGCGAGATGCGGCATGGTGTGCTGCTGGAGGGCTTCCCGGAGTACGTCGGATACGAAGGCCGGGCCGTGGAGATCCGGCTGTTTGAGATTGGGCTCATCCCGGGCCTGCTCCAGACGCCCGAGTACGCACGGATGTTGGCGGACGGTGACGTGTGGCGCGGTTCCATCACCCCCGAACAGGCGGATGAGCGTGTAGCGTTCCTGGCGGGGCGTCAGGCGGCCCTGACAGGGCCCCGGCCACCCATGGTGCTCGTGGTGATGGATGAGAGCTGCCTCCACCATGCCGTAGGCGGTCCGAAGGTCATGGCAGCCCAACTTGAGCGGTTGGTCGAGGTCGCTTCCCTCCCCAACTGGATGCTTCAGGTGTCGCCGTTCGGCATAGGAGCGCGTCGCTCGTTCAACCTTCCGGTCAACCTGCTCACGCTCGCCGACCGGTCCGTCGTCGCGTATGCCGAATCACAGGCACAAGGCCATGTCGAGCGCGAAACCGCCTCCGTAGCACCCCTGCTGACGGCCTACCATCAGTTGCAGGCCGAAGCGCTATCCCAGGCGGAAACCGTGGCCTTGATCAACAAGTTACGAAAGGGCAGCCTGTGACGACCGAATCCCCCCGCTGGTTCAAGTCCTCGTACAGCTCGAACGGCGGCAACTGCGTCGAGGTCGCCGCCAACCTCGCCGTCCCCCACGGCATCGTCCCCGTCCGTGACTCCAAGGACCCGAACGGCCCCGCACTGAACACCTCCGTCAAGGCGTTCGCCTCCTTCGTGGCCGGCGTCAAGGCCGGGGAACTCGGCACCGCCTGACCTCCCGGCCGGCCCACACCGCGACCGAAGAGTGCGCCCCATCGTGCACCGCCCGGTGGGGCCTCTCGGCTGCCTCTTCGTCCGCCGTCGACCCTGCCACCCACTGCGAAGGTCTCGGCAGGGCGGCCCGAGCGTCTCAGGCGTCCGCCGCCAGGCATCGCCTGAGCCGACCACGAATCGCGAGCCCACCAGCGTCGAGCTCTCTCCGCCGGTTGGTCCCGGTCCCGTCGCGTGGGTGGTCAATCCTGTGCGCTCGTCGTCGAAGACCGCCCGGGACGGCCCTCGACACCGCGCACGGTGGCTGCCTAGGATCACGGAGACGGCATCGCGTGTCGGTCACCGGCTGGGTGAGGCATGGAGGTGCCCGTGAGTTTGCCTTGCGGAGGCATTCCACACATGTCAGTCGAGTTGAATCACACCATCATCCATGCCCGGGACAACCGGGAATCTGCCGAGTTCCTGGCGCACATCCTGGGGCTTGAGGTCGGGACCGAGTGGGGCCCGTTCGTTCCGGTGGCCACCAGCAACGGGGTCACCCTGGACTTCGCCACCATCCCGGCGGAGTCGATCGTCATGCAGCACTACGCGTTCCTCGTCTCCGACGAGGAGTTCGACGCGGCCTTCGCGCGTATCAAGCGGGACGAAATCGCGTACTACGCAGACCCGCACCTGAAGAAGCCGGGCGAGATCAATCACCACTACGGGGGCCGGGGCCTGTACTTCATGGATCCGGCCGGACACGGCATGGAGATCATCACGCAGCCCTACGGCAGCGACGAGCAGCAGCCGACGGCGTCGTAACACCTTGGCCGGTCGGGGAGTACGTCCCTGACCGGCCGCTCCGAGACGGGCTTCGACACGGCCGGGTGAAAACCCGTGCGGATAACTGGGTTTGGGGCCTCGGTGGAGCGTGGTGCGGCTGGTTGGCCGCTACTGGCTGTGATACCTGGTGGGGGTGGAAAAACGGTTCCGGCTCGTTGTGCGATCTGCGACCATGTCGGGATGTCGATCACTGTCTCCGTGCCGTGCCCGACGTGTTCGGGGCACGCCCGCCCCGCTTGGTCGCAGAGTCCTGCGCCGCGCTGGGCCGCGCTGGGCGGCACAGCGCGTGTGGAGTGGGCGGACAGCGCTCTTCGCAGTCTGCCGCTGGACTTGCATGAGCCGTTCCTCAGGGCGCGGTCGCTGCCGCTGCCCGGCGAGGAGCGGGTGATCAGGGTGTACGGGCCCTTCCTCGCCGATGGCCGAGCCCCGTTCTGGGCGCTGTTCGAACCCGCTCTCGCCGCTCTGAACGGGCTGGACGATTATCCGGAGTCAATGCGGGACTGCGCGATGGCCGCTTGCACGCCCCTCGCCGTCCTTGCCCGGGGACGCGGGCACGCCACGTTGCGAATCCGAGTGGAGGAGGTGACGAAGCTGGTCGAGGCCGCAGACAGATTCCCGCCCTCGACTGCCGGGTCATTGGAGAACTTGCTCCCTCCGGATGGGGTCGAGCTGACGATCAGCCAGTCCGCTTCAGGCGGCCTGCGCTACTACGACTGGTCGCTTCAGAGCAACGTCGGGCGCTGGGCGGTGTGCACCGACGACGAGCACGGCATGGCGCTCCTGCTCTACGGGGAGTGGACTTTCGATCAGGACGACGTCGCTCTCGGCCATCGCCCGCTCTCCCCGTCCGAGACCGCCCTGCTACGGGCCGCGTGGCCGGACCCGCGCCCCGACCGCAGCGGCTGACCCGCTGCCCGAGGGCCAAGAACGACAGCCACAGCCGGGCGGCGGCACGCCCCTACGCGGTGTTCACGGCCCCCTTACGCCGAACCTCAGGGACAACCGCCGTTCCGGCCGCAGTTCTGTCTTCGTGCATGGTGATCCCTTGGCCGAGCTGGAGGTGTCGCCACTGCGACGGATCGAGAGGTGCGAGTCGCACTGCGGAACGCTCGCCTGGCCCCAGGAATGGCGTGAATTCGCCCAGAGCACGGCGATGTCGAAGGCCGGTTTCCACCGGCCCGGGTTCGATTCCGATGTCCCGCATCGGTCGCAGGACGCCGGCTCCGGAGAAGGGCGTCTACCGACGGCTCTCACCGGCTGGGCGAAGGGTGAGGCCGGCTCGAATGACGCCACTGCGGACTTCACCGCAGCGCCAGTGACACCAGGCCGCACTTGCTTCCAGCAGCCCTGGGCCACTTGCCACTCATCGTGGGTGACGTACTCCCAGACGGCGTCCAGCGTGATGCCGTTCTCGGTGGCGATCTTCCCGGGAACCAGCAGGGAGGCGGCTTCCAGCAGCCTGGCGACGTCCATCGCCTGATCGCGGCGCACGGCGTCCAGCTCACGCGGGGTGACGTCCGTCCCGCCGCCGACGTCCGCCCGGGAGACTATCCCCGCGTGCGCGGGGAGCAGAGTTCCTGACCTGCAGGTTTACTGATCGTTTCAGAATGCCGTTCGGCGGAGACGCTTGCGGCCCATGGAACAATCCCTTCAGTTACGGGCTCAGGGGGGATGACGCCGTATGGAACGGGTTGGGGCTGCACGGGAACTCGTGCTTGGTTACGTCCACGCTCTGAGCGCGGTTGGCGAGGCCATGAGGGCAGCGATCCCCTCGCTTGAGCGGCTCGCAGATGTCCTCGACCTGGTCCGTTCGCGCCGGATCATCAGCCGGAGCGGGCACGTCGGCGCGTACGCTTACAAGGTCCATGGGGCTGGGTGTCGCTTCGTGAGCGACAACGGCACCGAGGTCGATGTGGACTTCGCAGCCGACGGGAACGAGGTCTTCGACCTCTGGCGGCTGCACCAATACGGGCGGAGCCTGCCGGAGCCTCTTGACGTCACGGATGAGGACCTGCAGACCGCGGTGCGGTCCCTGCAACCGCTTCTGACCGAGGTGCGGCCGGGGTGGTTCAGCGTAGCCAAATGATCGCTTCACGATGAGGTGCGCAGGCGGCGCAGGCACATGAGGCCGCAGGCCAGTTCGAGCAGGCCCTGATGGAGATCGGCTCGGCGCCCGTAGCGGGTGCGGAGCCGTCTGAACTGGTGCAGCCAGGCGAAGGTGCGCTCGACCACCCAGCGCACCTTGCCCAGGCCGGAACCGTGGGCAACGCCACGTCGGGCGATCAATGGCTTGATACCCCGCTTCCACAGCAGGCAGCGGTACTTGTCGAAGTCGTAGCCTCGGTCGGCATACAGGCGCCGGGGCTTGCGGCGAGGATGTCCGCGCAGACCCCGGATCGGCGGGACGGCGTCGAGCAGCGGCAGAAGCTGGGTGACGTCGTGCCGGTTACCGCCGGTGAGGGTGACGGCCAGCGGTGTTCCGTGGCGGTCGACGATCAGGGGGTGCTTGGAGCCGGGGCGGGCGCGGTCGACGGGTGAGGGGCCGACGTGATCCCCCTTTGAGGGCCCGGACGGGCGATCCGTCCACGGAGCAGTCATCCAGGTCCAGCAGACCGGCGCGGCGCAGCTCGGTCAGCAGGGCGGCGTGCAGGCGTGGCCAGACGCCGGCCTCGGTCCAGTCCCGCAGCCTGCGCCAGGCCGTCACTCCGGAGCAGCCCACCGTCTCGGCCAGGACGTCCCGCCAGGCGACACCGGTCCGCAGGACGTACAGGACGCCGGCGAGAGCCGCCCGGTCCGGAACACGAAGGCGCCCGGGATGCCGGCGGCGTCGTTCGGGAGCAGGCGGCAGCAACGGGGCCACCCGCTCCCACAGGTCGTCAGGAACAAGATCAGCACGCACCCGGACACACTGCCGACCAAGATCGTCGAGCACAAGACCTGCGGCTCAAACTCATTCTGAAACGATCAGTTAGGCGACGCAGTAGCCGATTTTACTTACTTCCTCGAATCGCGACATTGAGGACAAAAGACCCCTTCTAATGCACTTGCACAGCCTACGGACACCCGACACAGGGGAGGCCGAGCACGACACGAGCCTATCCAGCGATGACGACCCCAGGGCGCTCCCGTGCCACCGGAGATCGATCTTGTCGGCGGAGTTTTAGCCCCTACAAGTTCACACCCCGAAGGCTGATTGAGCGATACCAGGCGCTCAGGTGCGACACCACGAATCCTCAAGCCGAGAGCGCCAGTTCCCGCCAGTCCGGGTCGTGCGCTCACGCGGCTGCCAACTCCTCCAGAGACTTGGGCAGCGCCGCAACGGAAGGCGGGGTCGGGGGCCGACCGGTTTCGATCTTACGCAGGCCCCCCGCCGCAGCCACCATCGCCGCCATGCTGCGGCTGCCGCGCACTCGACGCAGCAGCGCACCGAACCGCATGCCGCATTCCCATTCCCGCGACGCCAGAGGACTCCTCACCACGACCGTGATACTAATACCGGTATAAGTATTGAACCCGATCGAGACGGGGAGTCACAGCACATGGTGGAGATCAAGACCGATGCCGCGATGGACGCAATGCGGGAGGCCGGGCGCGTGGTGGCCCGCGCCCTGGCGGCTGTGCAAGACACAGCCGACGTCGGAGTGTCTTTGCAGGAACTCGATGAGGTAGCCCGCACGGTCCTGACCGAGGCAGGCGCTGGTTCCCCATTCCTCGGGTACCGGCCGTCCTTCGCCCCGGTCCCCTTCCCCGCCGTGATCTGCACCTCTGTCAACGACGCCGTGTCGCACGGCATCCCCACCGGCTACCGACTGCGGGACGGCGACTTGGTGAGCATCGACTGCGGTGCGCAGCTCGACGGCTGGGCCGGTGACGCGGCTATCACCTTCACCGTCGGAACCCCGCGCCCCACGGACCTCGAACTGATCGATGCCACCCAACAAGCCCTCGACGCCGGCACCGCCGCCGCTCAGGTCGGCAGCCGCCTCGGCGACATCTCCCACGCCATCGACACAGTCGCCCGCAAGGCGGGCTGCGGCATGCCCGCCGACTTCGGCGGCCACGGTATCGGCCGCCGCATGCACGAGGACCCTCACGTCCCCAACCGCGGCCGCCCCGGTCGCGGCTTCCCCCTCCGCCACGGCTTGGTCCTCGCCCTCGAGCCCATGTTCATGGCCGGCGGGCGGAACGCCTACCGCACCGACATCGACGGCTGGACCCTGCGCACCACCGACGGCAGTCGGGCCGCCCACATCGAGCACACCGTCGCCATCACCGACCAGGGTCCGCGCATTCTGACCCTGCCCTGACATCCTCCCAAATGCTGCCGGTTCCGGGATCGGACCATTCGATGCCCGACGGCACGCCCCATCCCGCTGCACTCCCGTCACGCGAAGCCCGCATACCGCCGGGGACCACACGAAGTCCAGCAAGCGCCACAAGCCGGGAAAGGGACTACCCCCGCGTGCGCGGGGACCACCCCCGTCTGATGCGCCGTGAGCGCCCCTGGGGCCCCTGTGACGGACCACCCCCGCGTGCGCGGGGACCACGCTCCGATGGCGTCGAGGAGCCAGGAGATGCGGGGACCACCCCCGCGTGCGCGGGGACCACAGTAACTGACCTGGGGTTTCATCTCGGGGGAACCCGGTTTTCCATCACTTTCAGAGATTCCGACGAAATCGACATAACCCTCAAAGCCCTCAGTTGAGGCAGCAGGAGACGGCTTTCGAAGCAATCGTGACGGCGGGCAGGAGTGAGTATCAGGAGCCGAGCGGATCAATCCGTGACGGGCAGACACTCGGCGAGCAGGGCGACGATGTCACGCCAGGCTCGCTGTGCGTGCCGCGGGTGGTAGCCGACTCCGGGAGGCGCGGCGTGGTCGACCGGTGGGTGGTGGAAGGCGTGAAGGGCTCCTCCGTAGACCACGAGTCGCCAGTCGACGCCTGCGGCCTGCATCTCTGCGGTGAACGCCTCCCGTTGTGCGGCCGGCATGATCGGGTCTTCCGACCCCACCCCGGCCCATACCGGGCAGCGAATGCGTGCCGCCTCGCCCGGTCGGCCCGTGGTCAGTGCGTTGACTGTCCCAATCGCGCGCAGGTCGACGCCATCGCGACCGAGTTCCAGTGCGACTGCGCCCCCGGTGCCGTAGCCGACGGCGGCGGTCCGGTCGGGGTCGGCCCGTGGTTCGGCACGCAACACGTCGAGCGCGGCGTGACCGATTCCTCGCATGCGGTCGGGGTCGGCGAGCAGCGGCATGCAACGGGCCAACATTTCCTCTGGGTCTTCCAAATAGCGTCCGCCGTGGAGGTCGAAGGCCAGCGCCACGTACCCCAGCTCGGCCAGGGCCTCGGCCCGCCGGCGCTCGACATCGCTGAGCCCCATCCCCTCGGGTCCGATCAGGACTGCGGGCCGGCGCTCGGCACCGGCCGGGAGCGCGAGGTATCCGATCATCGTCAGGTTGTCGGCCGGATATTCGACCGTACGGGTTGTTACCGTCGTCATGCAACTAGACGGTAATGACCGTTGCGCCCGCTCGGGGTGGTGTTCACCGATGGCAAACAGCAGCCTGTCCCGACTACATCACCCGGACGCGTCGTCCGCCTGGCGTCAAACGATCGTTTTGCGACAGGCAGCCGATGCGTCCAACGAACCCGGGAAGTCCGGGGGTTCGCGGCGTCCCGAATCCAATCGGATCCGATGGTGATTGCTGACAGGGTTTGACGACAGGTAGGGTCCGATCCTCCGTACGGAAGGGGCCCTCGGTGGCGAACCTGCTCTACAGGCGGGCCTCGACCGACCAGCAGTCCACCGCGCGCAGAACCTCGTCCTGGACGAGGCGGGCATCGAGGACCCTGTCGTCTTCGAGGAGGAGCCAGGCACCTCCAGCCGCCTCCACCCCCTCCAGCGCCCGAAGTTCCGCGCACTCCTCGACTACGCGCGGCCGGGCGACACCGTCCGCATCTCCGAGATGTTCCGCCTCGTACGCGGCACCGGGCACATCCTCGACGTACTCGACGCCCTCCGCCGCGACCGCCTCGCCCTGCGCATCCACGACGGCGCGTTCTCCGCCATGGACCTCACCGCCCGCCACCCGCGCACCGGCGAACTGCTGTCCACCGTGAAGTTCATGGTGCAGACCCTCGCCGCCGTCGGCGAACTCCAGCGCGACCTCCGGCGCGAGCTGACCTACGACGGACTGCGCGCCGCCGAGGCCAAGGGCAGCAAGGGCGGACGCCGCCCCGCCGTGGCGGCCGCGGAGACCGGCGACGTGCGCACCGCGTACCTGGAAGGCCGCTCCATCGCCGCCCTCGCCCGCTGCCAGCCGCTCGACGGCGCCAGGGCCTCCCCGCAGTCCCGGCCCAGCGCAAGGCCCGGCGCGCGTACGAGAACCGGGTCAGCACCCTCACGCCCTGACCTGATCGTTCGCACCGATAACCGCTGTACCGATGTTCCCCGGGGCCGGAGACCGGGGCTCAAGTGGCTCAGTGGGCTCAGGGGGCGCGGGCGGTGAGGATGGGCTGGAAGAAGCCGGTGCTGTCGGGGGTGTGCCACTTGGGGGCGTCGAAACCCGCTCCGGTGGCGAGGTCGGTCAGTTGGCGTCGGGTGAGGGCCCAGTACGTGCTGCGCCGCACTCGTACCCGCCAGCCGTCGTGGCCTTCGTGGTCGTCTCCACGCCCGTTCTCGTTTCCGTGTTCGTTCTTGTCTCCGAGTCCGGATGCGGGCTCTCCCCCGCTTCCGCCCCCGATCGGGAGAAGCTGGAAGTGTTCGAGGTCGTAGCGTTCGCCGTCGTCGTGCCAGTTCCACAGCTGGAACGTGACGGTCCGGCCGGTGGGGGCCGAGCTGGTTTGCGGGGCGGTCGAGGTGGGGCGGGCGCGCAGGATCTCGTCGTAGGGGCGGGTGCTGACCACCAGCAGACCGCCCGGACGCAGAACTCTTCGCATCTCCGCGAGGGCCGCGTGCACGTCCGCCTCGGTGAGCAGGTGCGGGAGCGAGTTGTCCGCGCATACGACGGTGTCGAACCGGGCGTCCGCGAAGGGAAGGCGTCGCATGTCGGCGGTCGCGGCCGACAGCCGGACACCGCGTGCGGCCGCCTCCCGCGCCGCGCGGGCGGCGGCCGACCGGCTGATGTCGGTGCCGGTGACCCGGTGGCCGCGGAGTGCGAGTGCGATCGCCTGCGTACCGATCCCGCACGAGCAGTCCAGCACTCGGGCCGGTCCGCCGTGGCCCGGCTTGGCGCGGATCAACTTGTCCAGGGCTTCTCCCTGCCGGGCCATCCCCGCGTCCCAGTCCGCGTAGACGAGGTGGTAGTCGGCGGCGAGTTCGTCGTAGAAGCGCGCCACTGCGGTGGGGTCGGGCTCGGTCATGCGGCTCAGGCTAACGGTCGGTGGCAGTGCCCGTGCGCCGCGTCCCGCCCGGCCCGTCCCGGAGGTCGTCCCGGAGGCCCGGCGGCCGCCTTTACTGGTCGACTCGTCCTGGAGAAAGGAGGGTTGATGAGTACGAACGCTCATGCCGATGCCCCGGCCCGGTGCCCTAGGTTGGGCCGTATGAAGGACGACGCAACGGGCGACGGCATGGCCGGTGGTGCGGCCGCACCCGCGACCACGGTGAAGATACGAGTGCTGGAAGGGCCGCTCCTGGTGGAGTGGCTGTGCGCCGAGACGGCGTTCAGTTGGGTCCTGGTCACCGTCGCGGGTGTCCTGGGCTTCCTCGGGGACCATCCGACGTGGTGGTTCTTCCCGGCCTGCCTGGTGCTGCCGGTCGTCCTGCATTTCGCCCTGCGAGGCCGGTTCACCGTGCGCTTCGACGCGTCCGGGGTGACGGTCGGCCGGCCCTGGTCGCGTCGCCGGGTGACATGGGACGAGGTGAGCGGGGTGCGCTTCGCGCCCCTCCCGCTCCAGGAGGACGACATCGACCGGTGGGCGGTGACGATGACCGTGGGGGCGTCGCGCGCCCTGCCGCTCACCTCGATCGAGGACAACGACAACCCGGTCCCGGACACGCTGCTCCGGCACGGGCGGTTGTTCCGGCCGTTCGCCGATCGGGGCCTGGATGTCGTCGGGGCGCCGGAGGGGTCGCGTGAGCGGGCGTACTTCGAGCAGGCCGTGCGCGCCGCCGGTGGCCGAATCGACGGCCACGCGAGCTCGTAGACCGGGTCGTCGTCGCACCGCCGTCACACTGCCGTCGCACTCCGTTGCGCTGACGCCGCGCTCCGTCGCACAGCCGTCGCACAGCCGTCGCACCGAAGTCGCACTGCCGTCGTTCGGCCGGAGGCCGGACGCGTACGGGACTCGCGCAGGGGCGGACTCCATGCGGCCTCGACGCCGCACAGGTGTGGGCCCGCCCGACTGGTTCCGGGCGGGCCCTGCGCCATGTGCCGTGCGTCAGGCGTCGTACGTCGGACGTCATGTGCCAGGTGTCATGCGTCAGGCGCAACACGTCAGGCGCTCTGCGTCAGGCGTCATGAGCCGTGCTGTCAAGGCGCGGCTCGGTCCAACGGACTAGCCGTTGACACACACGTTGCCGAACGCCGGGTTCAGCAGACCGATGACGCTGACGCTGTTCCCGCAGACGTTGATCGGGACGTGCACCGGGATCTGGACGACGTTGCCGGAGAGAACGCCGGGCGAGCCGATGGCGGCACCCTCGGCGCCGGAGTCGGCAGCGGCGGCACCAGCGCCGGCGAGTACGGCCGCGGCGGCCATGGCAGTGGCAGCCATAGCGGTACGAATACGCATATTTCTCCCATCAGGGGACGAAAGTTCCAAAACTGATCACATCACGATCACCTTCGAATCAGCTCATCAGAAAGGAATGCATCACTCGATCGGGTGGCGGCGCCTCACGCCGCCACCGAAAACCCATGCCGAACGAGTGAATTGGCGAACGAGTGAGCGAGTCGGTGCGTGCGCGAAAACAAAGCCGTCTCGCGCCTCCGCCGTATGCGTCGGGGACACGGAAAGCCGGGAGCGCCGGGCCGCGTCCGGGGCCGGGCCGCGTCCGGGGCCGGGCCGCATCCGGGCCGACTCGGGCCCGGGCCGACTCGGGCCCTGGCGCGGCGGGTGTGTTGAGCCGAAGCTCATGCGTGACCACCGTCGCGCTTCGTCACTCGGGTCCGTCGGTCGGCGCGCGTGCCGACGAGGCGTCAGATGGCGAAGCCGATGTTGGTGCAGTACTCGTACTGGCCCCACTGCGAGCCGAGGTCGACGATCTGGTCCACCCACGCGGTGTCGAGCGCGGCGTCGTCCCCTCGGGCCCACGCGTCGACGATCTGGTCCCAGTGGCGGATGTTGAGGGTGCGGAACTCCAGGACCCGTTGGCGGGGGCGTGACACCTGGGACTGGTTGAGGGGGTGGATCTCGACGCGGGTGCCGCGTCCCTGGGCGTTGAGGCGGCGGAGCAGGTACGGGGCGACGTTCGCCCGGCGCACCGTGCGGTAGGCCGTCTCGATCCTTTCGAGGTTCTTGCGCGAGGGGCTGCGCCTGCCGTCCAGCCATGCCTTGAGGGTGCGGTCGGTGACGGTGAGTCCGGCGTCCCGGGCGGCGGCACGGCTGTGCGGCGTCCTCGTCAGGTAGTGCAGGCGGGCCATGAGGCCGCGCTTGACGGTGATGGGGGTGACGATGCCGCCCGCGAGTTCGTCGAGCCGACGGGCGACGAGTTCATGGCCCTTGACACCCTGGGCTCCGTACTTCCCGAACTCACGTGTGCGCTCCGGCACTTCGCCTTCCCCTCCGCCGTCGTCCGTACCGGGCCCGAGGTGCCGGGCCCGGCGGTGGCCGAGGACCTTCTGCGTATCTGTCGGCGACCACTGGAAGTCCAGCATGCCGGGTGTGCCGGTGTCGATCATGGCCGGCCCCCGGTCGGCGGGTTTCTTGGTCGGTTCGGACCGGTCCGGGGCAGGTCTATCGTTTTCCGGTCAGGGCCATGTCGCGTTCGTCGGAGCCCCCATCGGTGGGACCTGCACCGATGGGCCCTGCGCCGATGGGCCGTGCCTCGGCGGGCCGTGCCTCGGGTTCCGTACGCTCCGCCGTCGGGAGGCCGGCCCTGGAGCGCGAGAGGAGGGCGGCCGGGAGGGACAGCAGCACGGTGGCCATCACCGCCGCGATGAACCAGCCGGACGCTCCGTGCTCGCCCAGGTAGGTCGCCGACGCCGGGGTGACGCCTCCCAGGACCGAGGTGGTCAGCGCGTGCGGCAGACCGATGCCCACGCCGCGTATCTGTGGCGGGAAGATGTCCGAGAGGAGCTTCGGCAGGACCGTGGTGGCGCAGGCGAGGTAGAGGACTCCGGTGCCGTACGCGAAGAGCAGGCCGCCGAACGTGCCGGTCATGCCGAGGTACGCGTACGAGCCGATCACCGCGAACACGACGCTGGCCACGACGAGGAACCGGACCGCGCCGACGCGATCGGCGAGGAGTCCCAGGGGAATCTGCACCGCCATCAGGACGGCGGTGGCGCAGACGACGACCCAGAACATCGTGCCCGGCGCGCCGATGCGCTGGCCGACAGCGGGGACGGCCGAGGTCCAGGTGCCGCCCGCGGTGCCGGTGCCCGCCACGAGCAGGACGGCCAGGAGGGCGTGGCGCCGGTACGTGCTCAGCACCCGGCGGACGGAACCGCGTGCCGGGCGCCCGGTCACCTGGCGCCGGAAGACCTCCGTCTCGGCCAGGCGGTTGCGCATCAGCAGCAGGATCAGCCCGAAGACGCCGCCGACCAGGAAGATCACACGCCAGCCCCAGGCGGTCATGGCCTCGGCGCCGAGTCCGGCCGTGAGCGCGCCGCCGAGCAGGGAGGCGACGAACGCCCCGGCGGCGGTGGTGAGCGAGAACAGGCTGCCGTAGAGGCACTTGCGGTGACGCGGTGCGAGTTCCATCAGGTACGCGGCGGCGGCCGGCCATTCACCGCCCGAGGAGACGCCCTGCGCGATGCGGGCGAGCAGCAGGAGGGCGGGGGCGAGGAAGCCGATGTGTTCGTAGGTGGGGGCGACCCCGATGAGCAGCGAACCGCCCGTCATCAGGGCGATCGCCAGCATCAGCGCGGGCTTGCGTCCGCGCCGGTCGGCAAGTCTGCCGAGCAGGATGCCGCCGAGCGGGCGGACCAGCACGCCGATGCCGAGGACCGCGAAGGCCCCGAGGAGCGAGGTCACCGGGTTGGCCGACGGGAAGAACTGCTTGGCGAAGAGCGGGGCGAAGAGCCCGTACCCGAGCCAGTCGAAGGACTCCACGAAGTTGCCGACGACGGTCGCGGCGACGGATCGGCGGTACGGCGGAGACGGGGCGGCCGGGCGAGGGGCGGTGGGCATGGAGACTCCTGACGGAAGTGCCGTGACGATGCCCGGTACGCGGGGGGAGAGAGCACGCGGGCGGGGAGGAAGCGGAACGACGCGGAAGGACGTGGGGACCGGGCGGCGCGCGCGGAAGGACGCGGAGACCGGGGCGGCGTCCGCGGGTGGAGGGGAGGGGTGAGGCGCGTGCCCCGCCCGAGGTGTGTGCGTGCCCCCGGGTGTACGCGCGTGCTCCGGGGAACGGGAGCGTGGGGCGGCGCGACCCATCGCCCCGGAGGCGCGTGATCCGTAGCGTCCGCGTCCGCAGTGTCGGTGTCGGTGTCGACGTCGACGTCGATGTCGATGTCGGTGTCGGTGTCGACGTCGGTGCCTGCGCCAGTGTCAGGCCGCGCGGCCGTAGCCGTGGGAGACGATGCGCCGGCCGGTCTCGGCGTAGTAGCCGGGGTGGGCCGGGAGCGTGGTGGCCAGACAGTCGACGTAGCGGTTGTACATGCAGAACGCCGCGGCGATGAGGACCGTGTCATGGATCTCGTCGTCGCCCGCGCCCTGCGCCCGTGCGGCGGCGATGGCGAGGTCCGATACGGGCCTGGCCTGTTCCTGGACCTCGGCCGCGATCCGGAGGAGGGCACGCAGCCGGGGCGAGATGTCCGCCCGGTCCGGATCGGCCAGCACGGCCCGTACCAGCTCGGCCCCGCCTTCGAGTTGGACGGCGGCCGCCGCGCCGTGGGTGTCGGAGCAGAAGCGGGTGCGGTTCAGTTCGGAGACGTACGTGGCGATCAGCTCGCGTTCGCCGCGCGGCAGGGAGCGGGGCGAACGCAACAGCGTCTCCGCGAGCCGGTTGAGCGGTTCGGCGGTGTCGGGGTGGTCGGCCATCAGGCCGCGGATGCCGGGAAGATCGTTCCTGATCTCGATGTGCGGCACGGAGAGTGTCCTTCCTGTACCTGGAGGGGCAGCGGGGGACTCATGCTCACCAGGTCGCTCCGGTGCGGCCAACTTCCATATTGCTGTGTGGTGTTCAAGGCGCGGGCCGTGATCGCGGCCGCTCCGACGAGGGGATTCGTCGCGTTCGGGCTGCGCGATGTGCGCATTCTCGGAGTTGGCCGGGCACGGCGGCGCTGGCCACGATGAGGCCGCCGAGCACGTCGTCCCCACACGGTCGCACTGCCGCCCGTACCGCTGCTCGTACCGCCACCCGCACCGTTTGCCCGCACTGCCACCCGCACCGACCGCGTCTCGATCCAGGATCCGAGGGAGGCCCGCATGGCCTGGACCACGACCGACATACCCGATCAGCGGGGCAGGACCGCGCTGATCACCGGGGCCACCGGAGGCATCGGGTTCGAGACCGCCCGAGCCCTGGCCGCGAAGGGCGCCCGGGTGGTGCTCGCCTGCCGGGACACCGGGCGCGGGCGGGCGGCGGCGGCGCGGATCGGCGGGCACGCGGAGGTGCTGCGCATCGATCTGACCTCGCTGGCCTCCGTACGGAAGGCGGCGGCGGAGGTCCATCACCGTTACGACCGTCTGGACCTGCTCATCAACAACGCCGGGGTCATGTTCCCCCCGTACGCGCGCACGGAGGACGGCTTCGAGCCGCACTTCGGTGTCAACCACCTCGGGCACTTCGCGCTCACCGGTCTGCTGCTCGATCTCGTCGAGGAGGCGCCGGGAGCCCGGGTGGTCACGGTGGCGAGCCTCACCCACCGCTTGGTGCGCAAGGGCGGTCGGGACGAACGGCCGGGGTCGGGGTCGGAACGTGAGCGGCCGGGGAGGCCTGGGGCGACAACGGCCTACGCGCGGTCGAAGCTGGCCAATCTGCTGTTCACCCGCGAACTGCAGCGGCGTCTGGCCGGGGCCGGTTCCCGGGCCGTCGCGCTGGCCGCCCATCCCGGGGTCTCGGCCACCGGGCTGTGGGGCGACGTCCCCGGATGGCTGCGGCCGGTGAGCACGGTTCTGCTCAGGGCGATGTCCCATCCGCCCGCCGCCGCGGCGCTGCCCGTACTGCGGGCCGCCACGGATCCCCGCGCCCGGGCCGGCGCGTATCTGGGGCCGGACGGGTTGGCGGGATGCCGGGGCGCGCCGGGGCCGGCCGGGTCCAGCAGGCTGTCGCGGGACACGGTCGAACAGCGTCGGCTCTGGTCGCTCTCGGAGGAACTGACCGGCGTGCGGTACGGGCGTCCGGAGCCGGGACTGGAACCAGGACCGGGACTGGAGTCGGGAACGCGACCGGAGTCAGGGCCGGGACCGGAGTCGGGGCCGGGACCGCGCCCGGTCGCGGGTCGGGCCGGAGCGGCCCGATGAGCACGGGCGGGCACCGGGGCGCGGGACCCTCGAAGGGACTCGCCGGTTGGTTCAGACGGTACCTCCAGGCGGTCGAGCCGCTGCCGGAAGCCGGTGGGGCCTCGGCCTCGTACGCGACGGGTCGGAACCAAATGGCGGCCCCTCTCCCCGAAACCGTCCCTCTTCCCGAAACCGTCCCTCTTCCCGAGACCGTCCCTCTCGCCGGGACCGTCCCTCGCACCACGGCGGCCTCTCCCACCGAGACGGCCTCTCCCGCCCACACGGCTGCTCCCGTCGGGGCGGCTGCTTCCCACGAGACGGCTGCTCATCCCGAGGGCGCTGCTCATCCCGAGGGCGCTGCGGCTCGTGTGCCCGAAGCCGCTGTGTCCCCCTCCCCCGGGACCGTTCCGCCGCCGCCCGGGAACGGCCGGGCCCCGACCTGAACGCCCAACGCCCCCTTGGGACGGCGCCCCGTCAGGAAGGCTTTCCATGAAGACCAGCCAGGCAAGGCGACTGCTCGTCGAGGAGAACGAACCGCGCGCGCCGCGTGACGCGGAGGCCGCCGACCTCGTGCGGCGCCTCTTCGACCCGGCCGTCCGCGCGGACCCGTATCCCCTGTTCGCGCGCATCCGTGACCTCGGTCCGATGTGGACCGACGACGGCGTGGTGGTGTTCTCCTCGTACGAGCACTGCGCGGCGGTGCTGCGGTCCGCTACGGCGGTGCCCGCGGCGACGGCGGGCGGCGCGCCCGGTTGCCCGTGGGGTCACGGCTCGTTGCTCGCACGGGTCGGATCGGGTGCGATCGACGGGCTCGGGTCCTGCGTCCGGGAACTGGTCGACGATCTGCTGGACTCGGTCGCGGTGCGCGGACGCCGTCTGGAGGTCGTGACGGATCTGGCCTATCCCCTGCCGGTGGCCGTGTGCTGCCGCCTGTTCGGCATCAGCGACGTCGATCAGGTGTGGCTGCGCCGCCGGCTCATGCCCCTGTCCCGCATGTGGGAACCGCATCGCGCGCTGCTCGGCGCGGAACCGCCGGGCCGCGCGGATCAGCTCCGGGCGGAAGCCGAGCTGGACCGCTTCTTCGGCGAACTGGCTGCGCGCCGGGGCACGGACCTGGGCGACGGGCTGCTGGCGCCCCTCCTCTCGGGGCTGCCGGCCGGTGCGCGACCCGGCGCCGACGAGACGTGGGCGCTGTGCCGGAGCCTGCTGGTCACCGGGCAGGAGAGTACCGCCGACCTGATCTCGAACGGCGTTCTGGTGCTGCTGCGCGCTCCGCACGAACGGGAGGGCATCCGGCGGTCCCCGGACGCCGCCGGGGCCGTGGTCGAAGAGGTGCTCCGCACGGATCCGCCCTGTCAGGTGCTCCAGCGGACGGCCCTGGACGACCTGGACGTCTGCGGCGTCCGCGTTCCGAAGGGGACGACGGTGGTGCTGCTGGTGGCCGCCGCGCACCGGGACCCGCGGTGGCGTCACGGCCCGGACGTGTTCGATCCCGGTTCCCCGTCGGACCACCTCGGGTTCGGGCTCGGTCCGCACGCGTGCGCCGGTGCTCCGCTGGCGCGGCTGTTGGCGTGTCACGCGCTCGTACGGTTCGCACAGCGCGTGGCGCGTCCGCGGTTCGCGACCGGGAGCCCGACCTATCGTCCGAACGTCGCGTTGCGCGGGCTGCGCGCCCTGTGGGTCGACGCCGACGGCTTCGGCGGTCGCGCGCTGCCGTGGACGCCGGGGCCCGCGCATGCCGGTACGCCTGCCGATCCGTACGGCGGTGCGTCCGGCGGTTCGTACGCGGGCGCGTCCGCCGATCCGTACGACGGCACGTCCGGCTCCGGCGGGCCGCCGGACGCGTCGCCGGATGTACCGGTGGAGGGGCCGCCGGGCGGAGAGTTCGGCCACGCCGGTCGGCGGGCCGAGTCGTACCGCCCGCCCCAGCACGACGCGCCCCTCTGACGCGACTTCCGGATTGCTCGACCTGGGCCTTCACTTCTTCGGCCTTGCTCTGCCTCTTCCCGCACGTCCCGCACGTCCCGCACATTCATTGCGCGTCCTGCATATCCCGCATGTCCCGCACCGCTCTCGTGGTCCTCGCGTCCCTTGCGCCCCTCGCGGTCCTCGCGTTCCTCGCGCGCTTCGCGGTCCTCGCTGCTCGGCCTCGCACGCTCTCGTCCGCCACGCAACTCCGAGATTGCTCCGTCGCGACCACCGCTTCTTCCGGATTGCGGTGTTCGTGTTCGCCTCTTCCTCTTCCTGGCCCTCTCCCTCTCGTGATCTCCTCTTCGGAAGGAATCCCTCATGCGCTCGGTCCTGGAAAGAACGCAGCCGACGGCCGACCCGGTGCTCTCCGACCGCGGCGGCTCGATGTTCGTCAACGGCGTCTTCCCGAAGCGCCGCGCCCTGGTCATCGGGCTCGCCGCGTTGTTCGGGTTCGCGCTGACCGTGGTGTGGTCCTACGAGTTCGTCGACCAGACCATCGGCGCGAACGTCGCCGGAACCCTGCTGGGACATGACGCGGCCACCGCTTCGCTGGCCGGTTCCTTTCTCGGTGTCGCCTTCGCGCTGGCGACCGGTGTCGGCGGCACGTTCACCGCATGCAACGTGGCGGTGTTCAGCGCCATGGCCCCGCTCGCGGGCCGGATCGACTCCCGGCGGACCCGTCTGAGGCGGCTCGTCAAGCCGCTCGGCCTTCTCGCGGCGGGCTCCGTCGCCGTCTCCGCCGCGTACGGCGTCGTCGTGGCCCTGGTCGGTACGAGCATGCCGCAGTTCCAGCTCGGGTCGTCGCGCGGGCACGGCGGCTTCTCGCCCAGCATCGTTCAGGCCATGATCACCTTCGGGGTCATCGGCGCGGTGATGGTCTACCTCGGGCTGGCCTCGCTCGGCCTGGTCCGGGATCCGCTGGCCCGGCTGGCCGCCCGTTTCCCGAACGCGCCGCTCGTCGTCATGGGCGTCCTCCTCGGCGGCTTCCTCGTCGGACGGCCCTACCCGCTCTTCCGACGGCTCTTCCACGACGCTGCGGAGAGCGGCAACGTCCTGTACGGGGCGTCGGCCTTCGCCCTGCAGGCGGTCGGCAATCTGGTGATCATGAGCGTGCTGTTCGTCCTGCTGACGCTGCTGGCCGGGCGCCGGCTGGGCGCCTGGCTCACGGCTCGCCCGAGCCGTGCCTCCGCCGCCGTCGCCGCAGCGTTCATCGGGGCGGGCGTCTTCATGGTCCTGTACTGGGACGTGCGCATGCTGGCGACCCGGGACCTCATCTGGTACCCGCTCGCTCCTTGGGCGTAGCACACCTCAGGCGTAGCACACCTCGGGCAGAACACGCTTCGGGCAGCACACGCCGAACCCCCGTGCGCGCGGGGGTTCGGCGAGGTGAGTAATGGGCGATCCGCCGGCTGGTCGCCCCGCCCGTCGGGCCGTCGCCCGCCTCCGTCCGCCGCCCGGGCGCGGTCTCCCGCGCGGAGACGCTCTTCTTCTCCGGCCCCGGCGCGGTCCCCCGCCCCGGCACGCCTTCAATCTCCCGCCCCGGCACACCCCGGAGCCTATCCGGCCGCGCGCCGGTCGAAGGCCTTGCCGCCCGGGTACGAGACGAGCTCGAACTGCATGCCCCAGGGGGCGAGGAAATAGACCCAGCGCTGGCCCTCGCTGGGGCCCCTGCTGGTCGTCGGCTCGCCGAGGACGCGAACCCCGTGGCTCCGGAGATGGGCGACGGCTGCGTCGAGATCGTCGACGTACAGGGCGACGTGGTGGCCGCCGATGTCGCTGTTCCTCGGCGGGGCCGTCTTCTGGTCGGGGGCGGCGTACTCGAAGACCTCGAAAACGGCCTGCCCGCCGCACCGGAAGAAGTGCAGCTGCCGCATGACCGCACGCGGATGGACACCGAGGTGGTCCGCCATCCACTCCCCTTCGTCATCGCGGTACGGGCCGAGCGAGTACAGGTACTCGCAGCCGAGCACATCGACCAGGAACACCTTGGCCTCGTCGAGGTCGGGGACCGTGAACCCGATGTGGTCGACGCCTCTCACGCCCGGCAGTCCGCCGCTCATCGCGCCCCTCCTCAAGAAGACATGGAAAACGTGGGAAAAACCGAATCATGGATCCCAAAACCATAGGCATGTCCGTGGAGTCCCGTCCAGTGCCGATTTGAACCTGGATTTTGGATCCATCTCTGTGCCGGGGTGATCCGACTACAAACGATTGCAGGAGTGGCCATGCCTCAGATGAACCGGCTTGAACCCGATGCACCGTGGGTCGAAGTGGTCGCCACCGGCGCCGACTGGGACAAGGCCGATCCGGCCCTGCTCAGGGCGATGCTGAGTCAGCTCGTCCTCATCCGGGCCTTCGAGGAGTACGTCCTCGACCTCTCGAAGGCTGGGCTGATCCACGGCCCGGCGCACTCCAGCATCGGACAGGAGGCCGCCGCGCTCACCGAGATCACGGGGACCGACCGACATAGCACACCTCATGAACATGCCCGAAGGTAGTGGAGGGCGGGACCTTCACCGTGACCAACCTCGGGATGTTCGGCGCCGAGGAGTTCGCGGCGATCGTCAACCCTCCTCAGTCCGCGATCCTCGCCGTCGGCGCGGCACGCCCGGAACCGGTCGTCGACGACGGGGTGCCGGTGGTCGGCACGGTGATGCGGGTGGTGCTCTCCGTGGACCACCGGCCGGTCGACGGGGTGGTCGCGGCCGAGTCGATGAGAGAGCTCACCGCACTGGTCGAGAACCCCCTGCGGATCCTGGCCTGACCGCCTCCCGCCGCGACCGACCGCCGGAAGCCGCCCCGGTGGCGGGCGGTGCTCGGGCCGGTCGGCGCGTGGCCCCGGCCGGTCAGTACGAGTGCGGCACCGTCCCGAGGCCGCTCTCCGTGAGACCGCCCTGGACCGGCCGTACGGAGGGGAAGGCGTTCGCGGAAGGGATGGCCGGGTCCTGGGCGATCGCCGTGCACAGATCCACCGCCTCGTCCAGGACGTCCAGCACGTCAGCGCCGAGGGAATCGCCCCCGTGGCCGCTGCCTCCGGTGCCTCCACAGTCGCCACTGCCACCACCACTGCCGGCGCCGTCTGCGTCGCCTCCGCTCCGGATACTGTCACCGCCGCCGAGGAACGGCAGCAGCGCGGCGAGTGCGCGGGCGAAGTGACCGCCGTTCTCCTGGGTCATGGCGACGGACCCTTCCCACAGGGCGTTGCGCACGCTGATGGCAGTCAGGGTGCCATGCGCCACGGCGGAGATGGTGAGGATGCCCGCGACCCGGCGTTCGAGGCCGGTGGGCGTCCACTGGCCCGAGCACAGGTCGTAGGAGAGCGCGGTGACGTGCGCCCGCGCGAGGCGCAGGTCCGAGCGTGACGTGACGGACGTGGACACGGACGGAGACAGGAACGAGGTCATGATCGGTCGGTCCTCCGTGACGGGGCGGACAAGGCGGCTGTACGGACGAGGTGACTGCGCGGGTGAGACGTCTGTGCGGACGCGAGACGGCGGGGCGGACGCCAGGCGGCGGGGCGGACGGGAGACGGCGCGGCGGACGGGACAGTGGCGTTGCGGACGGGCGCTGCTCCGGTGCGGGGCGGGCGCGTCGTGCTCGTATCGAAGCGGCACGAGCCCATACAAGAGCGGGCCAATCGGCGCCGCAAGCCGAGTTGGCTAAGTATGGGCAGGTGGGCGGCGTCGATGCGGTTCGCTCAACTCGGCGTGGACCGTGCCCCGTTCCGCCCGGCAGGGTCGTATGAGCCCGTCCTCGTCCGGGGCCGCGCCCTGGTGCGGGGCCCATCCACGCTCAAGGAGCCGGACGTTGACCGTTCCCGAGACCGCGCCACCGCCCGTCGTCGTGGACGGGGAGAGCCTGACCGTCGAGGCAGTTCAGCGGGTCGCGGTGGGTGGCACGCAGGTGCATGTGCCGCCTCGCTGCCTGATCGTGGCCCGGCTGGGGCGCACCCCGCAGGCCGCGGGAGACCTTGTGTCCGGTGGTCCGGCCGGGCCGGAGACCGCGCTGGCGCAGGAGAACCTCGTACGCAGCCACAGCGCGGGCGTCGGCCGGCTGTTCGCCGAGGACGAGGTGCGGGCCATGATGGTGGCCCGGCTCAACCTGCTGGCCAAGGGGCACGACCCGGTGCGCACCGAGGTGCTGGGGCGTCTGGTGCACTATCTGAACCTGAAGGTGACTCCGGCCGTCCCGCAGACCGGTTCGTCCGGGACGCTCGGTGATCTGACCCCGTTGGCGCACATCGCGGAGACGTTGATCGGCGAGGGGTCGGTCCTGCACGACGGGCGTCCCAGCGACACCCGTACGGTGCTGGGGCGGCGGGGCCTGGGCCCGTTCGGGCTGCGGGGGCGGGAGGCGCTCACCCTGATGAGCGGGAACGCGGCTACCGTCGGACTCGGCTGCCTGGTGGTGCACCGGGCGCTGGACCAGGTGCGGCACGCCGAGGTGGTCTCGGCCCTGCTGCTGGAGGCGTTCGGCGGGCTCGACGACGCGCCGGTGCGCGGCGAGGACGCGGGCGGCGCGCACCGGGGCACGGCGGACTGCGCGTCGAACCTCCGCGATCTGCTGCGCGGGCGCACCCCGCTGCTGGGCGAGCGCCCGGACCGCTCCCCCGCGGTCCGTTCGGTGGCCCAGGTGCTCGGCCCCGTGCGGAACACACTGCGGTACGTCGCGGGTGCGCTGGAGGCCGAGTTGAACGCGGGCGACGGGGACGTACTGCTGCGCGGCGAGGACGGGACCGTGCACGGTGACGGGCTGCCCGGCCACTCTGCGGCCTTCGTACTGGACTTCGCCACCATCGCGCTCACCCAGCTCGGAATCCTGGCCGAGCGGCAGTTGGCGCGGCTGCTGTCGGGGGTGCCGCGCTACGGTCTGCCGCCGTCCCTGGTGGCCGCCGATCCGGCGCTGAACAGCGGTTTCGCGGGACTGCGGCACACGGCCGCCGCGCTGGTCGGGGAGAACCGGGCGCTCGCCCCGGTCAGCACCCGCTCCGCCGCCGCCGACCATCCGGAGGGCCCGGCCGCGGCCGGGCTGCCGGCGGCGCGCGCCACCCGCAAGGCGTTGGACAACAACGACCGAATCCTCGCGATGGTGTTCCTCGCCGCGGCGCAGGCCGTCGACCTCGGACGTCGTTACGACGGCATGGCCCCGGCCACGCGGGCGGCGTACGACGCGCTGCGGTCGCTGGTGCCCGCGCTCGGCGTCGACCGGCACATGGCCGGGGACACGGAGCTGGTGGCGGCCGCCCTGTCGTCGGAACACCTGCTCGGCGCGCTCGCCCGTTACGCACGGATCACACTGCGCTGACGGGCGGGCGCGCGGGCACGGAGCCCTCGGCATGGATCGGCCCTCGACGTGCCAGGCCGACGGGCGGGCGCGCGGGCATGGGCCCGCCTGCCCGTCCGCTCGTCCGCCCGCTCGGGCACATGGGCGTGTGGGCGGGCAGCACTCCGCCGCCCCCTCCCCGAGCGGCTGAGAGGGGGTGGGAGCGGCGGTTGAGGGGGCGGGGAGGCGGGGGCAGGGTTGAGGGCGGCCTCAGTCGTCCGTCGCCGTGTGCCGGGCCACGTCTCCGGCGAACAGCCCGGTCGGGTCGAGCCGGGAGCGTACGCGCGCCACCGCCGCCGCGGTCGCACGGTCGAGGTGCGACTGGGGGCGGCGGCCGCTCTCCACCAGCGACGGGATCGTACGGCCCGTGTCCCACGGGGCGAGCGCCTCGCGCACCACGGTGCAGTGGTGTTCCAGCGCTTCGACGGTGACGGGGCCGAACGGCGGCCCCGAGCCCATGTACGCGTAGTCCGCCTCGACCTGGCCGAGGGCCCCGCCGCGCGGGTGCGCCTCGGCGAACGCGCCGCCGAGCTGGCGCAGGGTGGCGACGGCGAACGGGGAGCCGGAGCCCGGCCCGACGGCCCGCAGGAAGGCGTCCGTACCGTCGTCACCGAGTTCGCGCAGCAGATGGTGATCGCCGATGAACGGGACGGGCTCCTCCGGATCCATGTGCGCGGACAGCACGCCCACGGGGTCGGTGAGCGCCCAGGTGTCCATGAGAACGGGGGCGATCTCCCTCAGCGGGCCGAGGAGTTGGTCCGCCTGTTCGACCGCCGCGGGCACGTCCTCCTCGGTGGCGGCGAGCACGGCGCCGTCGACGCACAGCACCGGGCCGGCCGCCAGTTCCGGGGGCACGCCGGGCACCGGGGGCAGGTTCATGATGCGCAGGGTGGTGGTCGCCTCGCGCGGGGCCCGGTGGGCCCAGGCCCGCCACGCGTCGAGCAGCGGACGGGCCTGCGCGGCCGACCAGTAGGCGCCCCCGGTGACGACCTTCGCCACCGGGAAGAGGTCGATCTCCACGGCGGTGACGATGCCGAAGCCGCCCCCGCCGCCGCGCAGCGCCCACAGCAGTTCGGCGTCGCCGGACGCGTCGGCGCGGGTCACATCGCCGTCGGCGGTGACGAGTTCGACCGCCCGCACGCTGTTGGCGGCCAGGCCGGTGCACCGCCCGTAGAAGCTGACGCCGCCGCCCAGCAGATAGCCGACGACGCCGACGCCGGGAGTGGAGCCGTGTGGCGCCGCCAGTCCGTGCGGCGCCGCCGCCCTGGCGACCTCGCCCCAGGTGGTGCCCGCCGGGATCCGTGCCGTCCGGCGCACGGGGTCGACCTCGACCTCGCCGGTCAGCCGGGTGCGTATCAGCAGGGCGCCGTCCATCGGGCGGGTGGCGCTGGAGGTGTGGCCCGTGGTGTGGACCCGTACGCCCGTGCCGTCCGCGCGGGCCCGGGCCAGGGCCAGCCGGACGTCCTCGACGCTGCGGGCGGTGACGGCTGCCGCGGGACACGCCGGGGCGGCGAGGTTGAAGACGCGCGTGGCCTCGACGTACGCGGGGCTGCCGGGGAGTCCGACGGCGAGGTCCTGGGCCGGTGGTGGTGTCATGTCTGGGTGGGTCCTCTCCGAAGTCCGGGAGCGGGCGGATGCGAGTGCGGGCCGGCGGGGGGGGCGGGTTCCCGATCGGGCGCTATGCCGCCCGTACCGCGTTGAGGAAGACGAAGGTGCCGGGTCCGCTGTCCTCCACCACGGTCAGTCCGGCGTCCGCCAGCCACTTCCTGAGCTCGTCGGCGTCGAAGAGTTGCAGCCCGCCCTGGTGCTGCGGGAAGCGGTGGGCGCTCTGGAAGTAGCCGTAGACCGGGTCGTCGGAGCGGCGGAAGGTCATGAGGGTGAAGGTACCGCCGGGCCGCAGGCAGCGGGCGACTTCCGCGATGGCCGCCGCGGCGTCGTGGTAGAAGGCCTGCAGGGCGTTCCAGCACACGACGGCCCCCAGCGAGGCGTCGGCGAAGGGAAGTCCGGCGGCGCCCGCGAGCACGGAGGGAACCCCCGGCAGCCGGCCGCGCAGCACGTTGAGCATGGGCAGCGCGCTGTCGAGCGCGATGAGACGGTCGGCGCCGACGGTCTCGGCGATGACGGCGGTCCAGCGTCCGGCACCGGCCCCCAGGTCGAGAACGGGACCGTCGACGGGCCGGACGTGCTCGGCGATGTAACGGTCCTCGTCGTCCGGGGTGACGGCGCCGCCCCAGTTCGAGCCCGAGACGCGGAGGAAGGCGGGTCGGGCCACCGCCTCGTAGAACAGGCCCATGCTGGGGACCCGGGAGAGCTTCTCCAGGAAGTCGGCGCCGACGTCGGTGCCGGTGCCGTCGTTCCCGGTGCCGACGACGGGCGCCGTCAGGTCGAGGATTCCGGCGGCGACGGGGTAGCGCGCGCCGCACCCGTCGCAGCGGGCGCTGTCGGCTCCGGAATCGCCGCCGACCCCGGCACTCCCCTTGCCCTCAGCACCTCCAGCACCCCCAGAACCCCCAGAACCCCCAGCATCACCACTGCCTCCGCTGCCACCGGTGTCGAGGCGGCCGGTGCAGGCGGGGCAGCGCAGTGCGTCCTCGTGCGGGGTGAACAGGCCGGCGGTGGTGGGCGCGGCCCGCCCGCCCCGGTCCTCGGGAACACCGGCGGCGGGAAGGTTGACCGGGTCGCCGTTGCACACCGCCCAGTACGCCCGCGCCCCGGCGCAGCCGTAGACCGTGCGGGTGTCGTTGTCCCAGTTCGCGACGATCTGCTGCGGGCTGAGGGCCGTGATCCAGGACCGGTCGAAGGCACGCTCGTCCTCGTTCAGGGTCCACGCCGAGGGCGACGGCCACACCCGGCCGAGGTCGGGGTCGTCGGGGTCGAGCAGGCTCACGCCCCGGTCGAGCCGGGAGAGGTCCTCCGGTTCCAGTCCGAGACCGGAGACGGCGCCGAGGACGTCGTCACGCCGGTGGGGGAAGTGGGCCAGCAGATACACGAGCGCGAGGACGAGCGGGCGGCCGGCGCCCGGAGCACGGACGAGTCTCAGATACAGGTCGAGGTGGGAGCCCACCGCGGTCGCCAACGGGCCGTCCAGTTCCGGGTATTCGCTCTCGGCGAGCAGTCCCAGCAGGATCGCCAGATGCCCCTGCCGCTCCTCGCCGCTGTCGGCGAGCGCGCCCACCAGGGCCGGTACGGCGGGCAGCGCCGCGTCGGCGGCCCTGCCGTCCGACCACAGGGCGTCCACCAGCGCGCGGAACCGTGCGTCGCGCTCGTCGTGCGGCGCGGCGACGAAGTCGTCGACGAGTGCGACTGCCGTCGGGTGGGCGGTGGAAGCGTTCATGTGCGCGTCCTTTCCGGGAGGTGCGGGGTGTGCCGGCTCGGTCGGCCGGGCGGCCGTGGGGTCGCGCACCGTTCGCCGCGTGAGCGCTGCCGCGTGTGCTCTGCCGCATGAACGCTGACCGCGACGGCCGGGCCCGCCTCGTGTGGATGCTTCCAGTGCGCCGAGGGGGTCGCATCTTCTGAACTGCCTTGTGCGGGGCTGTGCTTGTCGGCGCGGAGCCGCCGATCCACCGCAGCCTCCACCCCCTCACAGCCATCGGCCCCTCACAACCGCCGGTTCCTCACAACCCTCGGCCCCTCACAACCGCTGGCCCCTCACAACCGCCGGCGATGGCGACCGCCGATCCGCGTCCACACCGCCCCGCCTCGCACCGCCCCATGAGCACGGCACTGCCCCGCGCCACCCCGCACCGACCACGCTTGAGAAACAGCCGTACGCCGCAATCCTCAAGATGCGGCGTCTTCTCGCCACGTCGGACGATACGGCGGGGCGCACCCCGGATGTTCCCGGTCGCCCCCCCCGGTCGCACCCGGACGCGTGTCCGGCTGCGCCCGGACGCCGTCCACCCCGGTGCGCCCCGCCCCGCCCTGCCACGCCACGCCCCGTCCCGCCCTCGACGACCACGGTCTGGATTCCGGAGCCCTCATGCATCCCTTCCGCATCGCCATCCCGCAGGACCAGCTCGACGACCTGCACCGCAGGATCGACGCCACCCGCTGGCCGGACGAACTGCCCGAGGTCGGCTGGAGCCGCGGGGTCCCCGTGGGCTACCTCAAGGAGCTCGCCGCGTACTGGCGCGACTCCTTCGACTGGCGTGCGGCGGAGGCCGCGCTGAACGCGTACCCGCAGTTCGTCGACGAGATCGACGGAGCCACGGTCCACTTCCTGCACGTGCGCTCCCCCGAGCCGGACGCCACACCGCTGCTGCTGACCCACGGCTGGCCCGGATCGGTGGTCGAATTCCTCGACGTGATCGGCCCGTTGACCGACCCTCGCGCCCACGGCGGGGACCCCTCCGAGGCGTTCCACCTGGTGATCCCGTCCATACCGGGTTACGGGTTCTCCACCCCGCTGCCGGAGGCGGGCTGGGACACCACGCGGATCGCGCGGGCCTGGGCGGAGCTGATGCGGCGGCTCGGCTACGATCGGTACATCGCGCAGGGCGGGGACGCCGGCGCGGTCATCTCCCTGGCCCTGGGCAGGACCGACCCGGAGCACGTATGGGGCGTGCATGTGAACATGCTGATGACGTTCCCCTCCGGCGACCCGGCGGAGATGGAGGGGCTGGACGGGACGGACCTGGCCAGGCTGGGCAAGCTGTCCCGCTTCGACGCGGAGCTGTCCGGCTACATGAAGGTGCAGGCGACCAGGCCGCAGACCCTCGCGTACGGCCTCAACGACTCGCCGGTCGGTCAACTCGCCTGGATCGTCGAGAAGTTCGCGGAGTGGACCGACTCACGAACGCTGCCCGACGAGGCCGTCGACCGGGACCGGCTGCTGACCATCGTGTCGATCTACTGGCTGACGGCCACCGCCGGCTCGTCCGCGCAGTACTACTACGAGGGCGCCGAGGAGGTGCGGCAGGCCGCGACCGGGGCCGTGCCGCCGCCGCTGACGGTGCCGGTCGGGGTGGCGGTCTTCCCGCACGACATCTTCGTACCGATCCGGCGCTTCGCGGACCGCGACCTGCCGACGCTCACACACTGGACGGAGTTCGAGCGCGGGGGCCACTTCGCCGCCCTGGAGCAGCCGTCGGCGCTGGTCGGGGACATCCGCGAGTTCACCCGGTCGCTGGCCTCCGCGACCGCCTCCGCGACGACGCCGACGCCGACGAAAGCAACGCCGACGGCGGCGACGACGGCCGCGTAGCGCATCGGCAGCCCCGCCCCAGGGACACAGAGAGATGAGGAATCGCATGAGCTCCCCGACCGTCATCGACGTATGGGTCGCCGACCTGACCTTCCCCGGCTATATGGACCGACTGCACAAGCTGGGAGCCGACTTCGAGAAGGCGCACCCCGAGTACCGGATCAACATCGAGGGCCGCGACTTCCGCACCATGTCGCGGGAGATCGCCCAGGCCGCCGACGAGGGCCGGCCGCCCGCCGTCGCCGAGTACTACTTCGCGGTGACGCAGGCCGCCCGGGACTCGCGGCGGGCCGACGGCAGCCCGCTGTTCACCTCGGTGGAGCGGGCCATCGCGGGCCGCGCGGAGATCCTCGGCGAGCCGGTCGTGACCGGCGACCTGCTCCCGGCCGTGCGCGAGTACTACTCGTACGACGGCGACCTCACCTCGATGCCCGCCGTGGTCACCACGATGCTCACCTACGGCAACGCCACCGTGCTCGACGCCGCGGGGGTGACGGAGCTGCCGGACACCTGGGAGGGCGTCGAGGCCGCCTGCGAGGCGGTCGCCGCCCTGCCCGACGGTCCGTCGCACGGGGTCACCTGGGCCAACCACGGCCTGTTCTTCCAGGAGGCCCTGGCCGTGCAGGGCGGGGAACTCGCCGACCACGACAACGGCCGCTCCGGGCGCGCCACCCGTCTGGACCTCGCCTCGGCGGAGATGCTGACCTGGGTGCGCTGGTGGCAGAGCCTGCACGGGAAGGGCCACTACCTGTACACGGGCAAGATCCCGGACTGGGAGGGGAACCTGAAGGCGTTCGCCGACCAGGACGTGGCACTGCGCATCACCTCGTCCAACGACCTCAACTACATGGCGACGGCGGCGGAGAACGCCGGTTTCGAGATGAGCGTCGGGCGTTTCCCGCACCGCGAGGGCGAGGCGTTCGGCGGCAACATCATCGCGGGCACCTCGCTGTGGCTGGCCGACGGCCTGGACCGGGTGACCCAGGACGGCGCTCTGGCGTTCATGCAGTTCCTGAACAACCCGCGCAACGCCGCCGACCGGCACATCGCCAGCAGCTTCGTGCCGGTCACCTACGCCTCGTACCAACTGCTGGAGGAGGAGGGCTGGTTCGAGAAGTACCCGTACCACCGGCTGGCCAGCGAGCAGCTCGACTCGCGGCCCGAGGGCCAGTCCGGGGGCGCGCCGCCGTGCCGGGGGGCGCTGTTCGGCGACTTCGCCGGGGCGCAGGACGTGATGACGCTGGCCATGGCCGATGTGCTGGTGGACGGCGCGGAGCCGGCCGAGCGGTTCGCCCGGGCCACCGCCGACGCGCAGACGCTGCTGGACGCGTACGAGAAGGACCGCGTCGAGGCCGGAGTGCGCAGCCCGCAGAGCCTGCGGGTGGAGTACTTCACCGGCGCGGAGGCGTACTCGGGGGCGGCCCTGGAGAACGCGGTGGGACGGCCGTCGCGGTAGCGCGGACGCGAAGCGGCCTCGGGCCCGGACGCGGACACAACGGAGTCCGTGCCCGGGTCCGGGGCGTGAGCGGAAGACGTGCCCGGAGCCGGGGCGTCGGCGGGAGATGTGCCCGGGGCCGGGGCCGTGAGCGGAAGACGTGCCCGGAGCCGGGGCGTCGGCGGGACAATTACGCGGGCGCCGTGGCATCAGCGGGACACATGCGCGGGCGCCGCGGCGGACCGGCCCCTCCCCCGGCAGTGGCGACCGCCGCCCCCGACGACAACCCCCCGGTCGTGCGGACGGACCTACGCGCCGTGAGGCTCACGGGCGGTGCCGACGGGCCAGGAAACCGCCTCAGCGCTGCGCGCCCGACCCAACGATGTGACCCACCGTCAGGATTCCAGGTCGGTCGAGGCGCGAACGACGAGCTGAGGACTGAACCGCTCGACCCGCTCGGTCCGTTCGCGGGCGGGCGCCTGAAGCAGGGTCAGCGCGCGCTCGGCCATGGCGGACAACGGGTGGCGGATGGACGTGATCGGCGGGTCGAGGAGTTCGAGTATCTCGGTGTCGTCGAACCCGGTGACGGCGATCTGCCCGGGCACGGCGACCGATGAACGGTGCAGCGTGCTCACGAGCCCGACAGCGAGGACGTCGGCTCCGCAGACGACCGCGTCGACCTGGTCGCGCTGCTCGATGATGCGGCGCCCCGCCGTGCGGCCGGCGTCGGTGGTGAAGCTGGGCAGCAGGATGGTGGTGGCGTCGGGCCCCTGCGCCTTGGTGAAGGCCGCGAGCCGTTCGGCGCCCGAGGAAGAGGCCTGATCGGCGGCGACGAGAGCGATCCGGCGCCGTCCGATGCCTTCCAGGTGATCGACGAGGAGCTGGACCGCGGACGCGTTGTCGAGGGTGACGGCGACGGTGCCGGACCCTTTGGCCCATCGGTCGAAGAGGACGACCGGACGACGTCTGGCGGCATTGCGGATGGCGGGTCCGGACGCGGTGGCCGATACGGGGACGACGAACAGTCCGTCCACTCGGCCGTCGAGCAGGGTGTCGATCTGCTCGGCCTCGATCGCGGTGTCGTTCGCCGCGTCGGAGACCACGTGCGTGCCGCCGGCGGCGCGCACATGCTGCGCGATGGCATCGGCGAGTTGGACGAAATAGGGGTTGGCGAGGGTGGGGACGATGATGCCGATGGCACCGGTGGTGCCGGTGCGCAGTGCCCGGGCGGTGTGGTTGGCCTGGTAGCCGAGCCGGTGCGCGGCCTCTTCGACGCGGCGCGCGAGCTCGGGATCGACGTTGCGCGGTGTGCCCGCGAGGACACGTGATGCCGTCGCGCGGGATACGCCGGCGGCCTCGGCCACGTCGAGGAGTCGGGGCGCTGTCACGTGAGTGTCCTTCTCGGTCGGTGGGTGGATGCGCCAACAAACTGCGTTGAGCAGATTACTTGACGGCGCGTGAACGCTGGTACAACATGTCGGAAATCGATCTCCCAGGGAGTATCAATGTCGTCCATCACCGTCGTTGGTTCGGTGAACCGCGACTTCGTCCTGACCGTCGAGGACCTGCCGCGACCCGGCGAAACCGTGCTCGCACGGCGCTTCGTGGAGGGGGCCGGCGGCAAGGGCGCCAACCAGGCCGTCGCGGCCGCCCGCCTCGGATCGCGGGTGCGTCTCGTCGCCAGGGTCGGCGCGGACGCGGCCGCCATCCTCGACGCGCTCGCGTCCGAAGGCGTGGACGTCGATGCCGTGCGGTCGGACGAGCGGGCCACGACCGGAATCGCCGCGGTGGTCGTCGACGACGACGGCGAGAACACCATCGTGGTGAATCCGGGGGCCAACGCCGACCTCGGTGTGCAGGACCTGCCGTCCCGGCTCGTCCGGTCGGCGGGAGAGGTCGTCCTCCTCCAGAACGAGATCCCCTCCGACGTCGTCGACCTGGCGGTCCTGTGGGCCCGTGAACAGGGCGGGGTCGTCGTCCTCAACCCCGCCCCCGCCCGCCCGATCGACACGCGGGTACTGGCCGCCGTCGACGTCCTCGTCCCCAACCTCGGAGAACTCGCCTCGCTTCTCGGCGCCGCCCCGCCCACGGGCGTCGATGAGGCGCGAGGCCTGCTGGAGCGCGCCGCGCTCCCGTGCCGGGCCGTCGTTGTGACACTCGGCGCGGACGGGGCCATTCTGAAAGAGGCGCACAGCACGAGCATCACGCACATCCCCGCCCCGTTCGTGGACGCCGTCGACACCGTGGGCGCCGGCGACACCTTCTGCGGCGCCCTCGCGGACGCCCTCGCACGCGGCGCCACGCTTCCGGCCGCGGTCGAACGTGCCGTGCGCGCGGCGTCGCACGCCGTCACCGGCCTCGGTGCGCAGACCTCCATGCCCTACGCGGCCCAGCTCGACGTCCCCGCGGTCACCTCTGCTTCCTGACACACCACGAGTCACCCACCAGCACAACGGAGAACCACCCATGAGGAATCTCAAGCTCGGCGTGTTCGAGAACGCGCAGACCAATGCGAGTGGCACGGCCACCTGGCGCCACCCCGACAGCCGCCGGCATCTCTTCGACACTCTCGACTACTGGCGCGATCTCGCCGCGATCTGCGAGGACGCCAAGCTGGACTTCCTGTTCCTCGCCGACGCCTGGGGCTGGTCCGAGATCGACGGCGTGCGCCCGCCCATCGCCACGGAGGAGACCCTCGACCTCCCGCGGCTCGACCCGATGGTCGTGGCGTCCGCGCTCCTGTCCACGACGACCGACCTGGGTCTCGTCATGACGGGCTCCGTCCTCGTGGAACCGCCGTACGCGTTCGCCCGCCGCATGGCCACGCTCGACCAGCTCTCCGGTGGCCGGATCGGCTGGAACATCGTGACGACCGGCACGGCCGACACCGCGGTCAAGGCGTTCGGCATGGAGATGGTGGCGCACGACGAGCGCTATCAGATGGCCGAGGACTTCCTCGACCTCGTCTACAAGTACTGGGAGGGGGCCTGGGAGCCGGACGCGCTGGAGAAGGACAAGGACGGACGGTTCGCCGACCCCGCCAAGGTGCACCTCGTCACCCACAAGGGCCCGTTCTTCCGGTCCGAGGGGTACGGCAACACCGCGCGTTCCCCGCAGGGCACGCCCGTGCTGTTCCAGGCCGGGGCGTCGCCCGCCGGGCGCCGGGTCGGCGGCCGGCACGGCGAATGCATGTTCGTGGGGAGCGGCTCGGTCGAGCAGCTCGCCGGGCACACCGCCTCCATACGCGAGGAGGCGGTCAAGGCGGGTCGTCGGGCCGACGAGGTGAAGGTGATGTCGGCGTTCTCGTGTGTCGTCGGCGCCACGACGTCCGATGCGGAACGGCGCTATCAGCGAATCCTCGACGCCCAGCGGCCCGAGGTGACCGTCGCCAGCTACGCCATGTTCACCGGGCTCGACCTCTCGTCCTACGCGCCCGAGACGCCCATGACGGATCTCTCCACCGAGCTGTCGCAGACCCAGGTGGCCCGCTTCGCCGGCCAGACGGTCGGCGACGTCCTCGCCGACTGGCACACCCACGGCGTCGGAGCGCGGCCCGTCGTCGGCACGGCCGAGGAGATCGCCGACGAGATCTGCGCGCTCGCGGAAGGCGCCGACCTCGACGGATTCCTGCTGTCCCCGACGATCCAGCCGACCTCGACGACGGACTTCGTCGAGTCGGTCCTGCCGATCCTGCGGGCACGAGGAGCCTTCCGCGGGCAGTACGCGGAGGGCGAGAGCCTGCGCGAACGACTCACCGGAGCATCCGACCGCTCGCTGCCGGCCAGCCACCCCGCGGCCCAGTACAGACACTGAGAACAGAGATCGCGAGAGGATGTCGGAAGACCATGGCCACGTTTGCCCATAACCCGCCCGCGGGGGCATCCGCGCCGACGGAGCCGGACGCGGCAACGGAGCCGGACACGCCGGCGGAGCCGGACGCGGCAACGGAGCTGGACGCGGCGACGCTGCGACAGGCGTTCGGGGCCTACCCGACCGGTGTCGTCGCGATAAGCGCGCTGCGCGGGATGGAGCCGGTCGGGTTCGCGGCGAGCTCGTTCGTCTCGATCTCGCTCCAACCGCCCATGGCCGCCGTCAGCGTGGCCCGGACCTCGACCACCTGGCCACGCCTCACGACGGCGCCCGTTCTGGGACTGAGCGTGCTCAGCCGCGGTCAGGGCGCGCTGTGCCGGCGTCTGGCCTCCCGAGAGGTCAACCGCTTCGACGGCGTCGCGTGGAAGGCGACGCCCGAGGGCGCCGTTCTGATCGAGGACGCCGCGCTCTGGCTGACCGCCCGGGTGAGCGCGACCTACGACGGCGGCGATCACGAGATCGTGCTCATGGAGTTGAGGACGGCTGAACTGTTCTCCGGTGTGGAACCACTCGTCTTCCACACCAGCCAGTTCCGCGAACTCACCCCCCATGCGTGACACCCCGCCCATCCACGCACACCTCACAGGTGTGGTGGTGCACGGTGCCGGCCGAGGCCGCGGGCTCGGCTTTCCCACCGCGAACATCGCGGCCGATCCCGGCTCACGGATCCCACCGTCCGCGATCTACAGCGGCTGGGTCGTACGCCACTCGACCGGCACCGTCCACCGCGGAACGATCAGCATCGGGTCGAACCCGACCTTCTGCGACACCCCCGATGTACACATCGAGGTGTACTGCCACGACACCTCGGACGAGTTCTACGGAGAACGCGTCGGACTGCGGTTCGTGGCACGGATTCGAGACACGGTGAAGTTCGCTTCGCCCGACGACCTGGTGCGCGCCGCCCGGCAGGACGTCCTGCGGTCCGAGACGCTTCTCGACTCGGATCACGGGCGGCGCGTCCTCACCGACGCGCTCGCCGCGCACGGGAGCACCCTCTCCGCCTGAGGTATCTCACTCCGCACGCGTTCGGCGCGCGCTGCCGAACTCCATGCGTCATGCCCGGCCGGATCCGGGCCTGTCACTCACGCCCAGTCTTGTCCCGCACAAACAAAGGTGTTGGTAATGAGCGCATTCCAGTGGCTGAACGATCAATTCAGCTTCTTCGGCGTCTCCGTCTACTGGTCCGACTTCCTCGGCAACATCCTGGCGCTCGCAACCGTCTGGCTGGCATTGAGACGGCTGCTCATGGCCTGGCCAGTGCAGATCCTCGGGTCGGTCCTGCTGCTGATCGCGAGTCTGAACGTCCATCTCGGAGGCAACGCCGCCCGGCAGATTGTGATCATAGCATCGGCATCATGGGGCTGGGCGACGTGGCGGCGCAGCAGGGAGAAGGAAGGCACGATCAACGTCCGCTGGGCGTCGTGGCGGGAGCGCTCCGTGCTGATCGCCGTCATGGCCGCCGGGACGTTCGCGTTCGGCGCCCTGCTCAAGACGACCGACGCCTCGTTCTACCCGGGCGCCCCCTGGTGGATGGTCCTCGCCGACGCCTGGATCTTCGTCGGTTCGATCCTGGCGATGTACACCCAGGCCCGGCGGTACGTGGAGTTCTGGTTCGTCTGGCTGGCCGTCGACCTCGTCGGGGTGCCCCTCGCCATCCATTCCCAGCTGTACTTCTCCGGGATCGTCTACGCGATCTTCTTCGTCATGGTCGTCATGGGGATCCGCGACTGGGCGTCTCACAGCAAGGCCCAGGAGATCGCCTCGCCGATCGAGCCGGCCGTCGTGCTGGAGAGCCGGAACGACGCGTCACCGGCCACGGCGCCGTACGACCCCCGTCCTGAGACAGCGAGCGGATCCTGAGCCGTTGACCGACCGATGGTTACGGTCGCGGACGCGAATCGGCCGACGACGCCCGGCTGAGCGCCCCGCGCCTCGCTCGCCCTCCCTCGACAGCGGCTCACGTTGCCCGCCGGCCCAGTGCCCTGGCGGGCAACGTCCGGTTGTCCGGCCGACCACGACGGTGTCCTGGCGACCCCCGGCACCGGCTCCGACTCGCCCGCCCTCGTGGGTCACATGAGCGCAGACCATCCCAGCACCCGCCGACGGCCGAACACGCGCTCCTAAGGGCTGTCCCGTAATCCCTGGCGGGCGCGCGACGACGGCTGCGGCACCTCGCCGCGTTGCCGGAACGCCCACATACGTCCCGTATGCGGGCACCCCTCCGCCTTGCGATGCACCACATCCGACGCCGCGCGCTGATCCACCACGGATTACGGGACAGCCCTTAGACGGACCAGAGGCCGAATAACGAGCTCAGGACACTGCCGGCAGCATCCGCCGGTGACGGGACGGCCCTGGCCGCAGCGCCCACGCCGGCTCCCAGGTCCCGACCCCGGTACGTGTGCCCGTGTTCGCGCCGGTGCCTGTCTTTGCGCCCGCGCCTGTGTTTGCGTCTGCGTCTGCGTCTGTGTCTGCTTCTGCATTTACGTCTGCGTCTGTATTCACGTCCGCGGCCGCGCCCGTACCGAGGTGGTCGTACGCCGCGGGGCCGAGGTGGTCGAGGAGCGCGGCGAGTACCGGGTGCGGGTTGTCGCGGTGCCACAGCAGTGAGTGCGGGTAGACCGGCATGGGGTCACGTACGGCGATGCGCCGCAGGCCGTGGTCGGCGGGCCAGACCAGGTGTGTCCGCTCCCCGACGAAGGTCGCCAGCGACCGGGAGCCGGCGAGGGCGTCCAGCAGGGGCTCGGCGCCGAACTCCGGGCCGGTGACCTCGATGGTGAGCGCGAACGCGGCGGCGAGGGCGTCGTAGTAGGCGGCCCACTCGGTGCCGGCGACGATGCCCGGCATCCAGATCCGGTGCCCGGCGAGCTCGGCGGCCGTGACCGTACGCGCGGCGGCGAATTCGTGATCCGGCCCGGTGAGGAGCTGGATGGGCTCGTCGTGGACCCGGACGGCGCTGATGTCGTCGGGAAGCGGGCGGCCGGGCATGGTGACGGCGCGGAAGGACGCGTCGATCGTGCCGGACCGGATGGCGTCGACGGCCGCGTCGACGTCGAAGAGGGTCACGACATCGAGCTCGGCCCCGGGGTGCGCCCGGTGGAAGTCGCGCAGCAGGGCGGCCGGGGCCAGCCGTCGGCCGATCACGTCGACGCGCAGCGCGCGGCGGCCGGGACGCACGGAGGCGACCGCCCGCTCCGCGGCGCGCAGGAGATCGCGGGCGCGGGGCAGGAACGCCTGCCCGTCGATGGTGAGTCGCACGCCTCGCGGGGTACGGGTGAACAACCGCACCCCGAGGTTCTTCTCCAGCGTCGCGACACGCTTGGAAACGGCCTGCTGTGTGATCGACAGCTCGACGGCGGCGTCCTGGAACCGCCCCGCGTCCGCGGCGGCCACGAAGGTGCGCACGGCATCGAGATCCACGTCGGCCAGCGTATCGGTACAACGGATGGTTGTGCCTCCACCACTCATCGGTTGTTTGCTCCCGTCGCCCGCCACTCGCTTGGATACCCCTGGTCAGCGGACGGTCGGCGCGGCGGCGGGCGGTCTGCCGAGGTCCGCGGACGGCCCGCCGACGTCGGAAGACGGTCAACGCGTGGTCGGCAGAAGGGCGTTCGGACGGATGAGAGGTGCGTGGAACATGGTGGGCAAACGTGCGCTGGGGCGGCGGTTCGGGCGGCTGTGGGCGGCGTATGCCGTCAGCTCGTACGGCACATCGCTCGCGTTCGGCGCGTTTCCCCTCATCGCGATCCTCGTGCTGCACTCCGGGCCGACCGAGGTGGCGGCGCTGGCCGCCGTGGGACGGGCGGTGGGGGCCGTGCTCGCGGTGCCGCTCGGCCCCTGGGTGGAGTTCCGGCGCAAGCGGCCGGTGATGGTGTCAATGGACCTGATCCGGTTCGCGGCGACGATGAGTGTCCCCGCCGCGTACATGTTCGGCCGGCTCGGTTTCGCCCAGCTCGTCGTCGTCTCCGTCGTGGTCGCCGCGGCCAACATCGCCTTCAACGCGGCCTGCGGCGCGTATCTGAAGTCGCTCGTGCCACCGGAGGACCTGCTCGTCGCGAACGGCCGGTTCGAGTCGACGACATGGACCTCGACCATGGTCGGACCGCCGATCGGCGGGGCCGCGATCGGGATGTTCGGTCCGATGACGACCGTGGTCGCCAACGGGGTCAGCTATCTGCTCTCGGCCCTGGGCATCCGGGCCATCGGCGGGACGGAACCGCGCCCCGCACGGCCCGACGCACCACGGCTGCGGGCGCGCGACCTGGCCGAGGGATGGCGGCACATCCTCACCCACCCGGGGCTGCGCCCGCTGTTCCTCAACACGCTCGCCGTCAACGGACTGATCATGGCGACCGAGCCGCTGCTCGCCGTGCTCCTCCTGGACCGCCTCGGGTTCGCCCCCTGGCAGTACGGTCTCGTGTTCGCCGCCCCCTGCATCGGCGGCCTCGTCGGCTCGCGCCTGGCGCACCGGCTGGTGAAACGGTTCGGCCGGCACCGGGTGATGCTCACCGCCGGGGCGCTGCGCGCGTGCTGGTCCGTCGGGCTGGCGTTCGTCCGGCCCGGGATACCGGGGATCGTCCTCGTCATCGTCGTCCAGCTCGGCCTGGTGACCTGCTGTGCCGTGTACAACCCGGTGCTGGCCACCTACCGGCTCGACCACACCGACTCCGGCCGGGTCGCCCGCACCCTGTCCGCGTGGTCGGTCAGCAGCAGCGCCGCCATCGCGGCCCTGACCGCCGTGTGGGGCGTGCTCGCCACCGTGACCGGAACGCGCACCGCGATCGCGACTGCGGGAGTCCTCCTCCTGGCCACCCCGCTGCTGCTCCCGCGCCGCGAGAGCGCGTACCGGAACGCGGCGAAGCAGGCCGCGAGCCTCACCTGACGGCCCGGCCCGACGGCCCCGACCCCGGCCCGACGGCCCCGACCCCGGCCCGACGGCTCCGGCCCCGGCCCGACGGCCCCGGCCCGACGGCTCCGGCCCCGGAAGCCGCCGCCCGGGCCTGTAGTCGCCCGAGCCTGTAGCCGTCCTGGCCTGTAGTCGTCCGGGCCTGTAGTCGTCCGGGCCTGTAGTCGCCCGCCCGGCGTCCGTCTCCCCGTGCGTACGACTGTGCGTCTGCGGCGTCGTACTCCCCGCCGACGCCTACGAACTCCTCGCGAGCCGCTGACGGCGGGCCTCATAGAGAACGACGGAGGCGGCGTTCGACGCGTTCAGGGAACTGGCCGTGCCCGTCATCGGAATGCTCACGACGTGGTCGCAGAGCTCACGCCAGGCCGCGCTGAGGCCCGCGGTCTCGTTGCCGATCAGCAGCAGGACCGGCTGGGTCAGGTCGAACTCCGAGACATCGCCGTCCCCGTTCTCGTCCGTGCCCACAACGGCCACCGGCCGCCCCTGCGCGCGCTCCTTCTCCAGCCACTCCATGACCTCGTGGTGCGACTGGCTGCGCACCACGGGCACGGCGAAGAAGGATCCCGTGGAGGCGCGTACCGACTTGGGGTCGTACGGGTCGGCGGCGTGCCCCGTCACGATGAGCCCGTCGGCGCCGAACGCGTCGGCCGACCGCACGATGCTCCCGATGTTGCCGGGCTGCGTCGGCCGGTCGAAGAGCAGGCCGAGGAAGTCGTCGTGGACCTTGATCCGCGACAGGCTGTCCGGCGCCATTTCGACCACCGCCAGCACCTCCGCGGCCCCGTCGGCCTTCTCGCTGAGCTCCGCGAGCAACTGCGGTGCCATCGCCACGCGTTCGGCACCGGCGCGGCGCAGCAGGTCCTCGGCCCATCGGGACAGCGGGCGGTCGGCGTCGTAGAGCAGGGAGCGAATGGTCCAGCCGTGGTCCAGGGCCATCGTGATCGGGCGTACGCCCTGGACCAGGAACTCCTTGGCACGCCCTCGCTTGGTGCGGTTGCCGAGCAACGTCTGAAGCTGCTGGAATCGGGCGTTGCGGGTCGAGATCCGCTGTACCGGCACCCGTCCTCCAAGCCGAAGATGATCGTTGAGAATGCGGTCGTCCCGGGCCAGTGAGGTGAGCGTGTGAGTGAGTCGAAGTCGCCTGCGTACCGAGCGGGCCCGTGCTTGCACCCGTATCTTCTCTCATGCCTTGTATGCAGGGCCAATTGGCCTGAGCGAACAACCGGACCGCGAAGCGGAACTCGACCGCCTGAAGGAATCGAGGAGTCCCTGATCCGCTTTCCGGACTGCCTCGGGTCGTACATGGGGCGGCGGCGGTCCGGGCCCGCGAGGCATCAGGCGATGCCTTCCGGGGGCGGAGGGGTCGCCGCCCCGGCCTCACTTCACCTGCGGGGCCACGGCCTTCGCCAGTCCCACGACATCGGCGAAGCCTCCGTACTCGTTGTCGGAGCTCACGGACAGCACCCGGTCGCCGAGCTGCATCACGACAAACTCCTGGCCGACGTAGGCCGCCCGGTCGACCTTGACGAGCACGCCTCCCTCCCCCGGGCCGTCGACCGCGCTGACGGTCACCGTCACCGGGTTGCTCAGCAGCCCGCTGGAATTCGGCTCATAGGTGGTTCCGCAGACGCCTTCCAGCACCTTCAGTCTGCTGAGCACCCCCGCCGCGTCACCGGCGTGGTAGGAGTTCACCGCGACGTGGACCTCGTGAGCGGACGAGTCGACGACCCCCACGTTGGCGTACGCGGCGGGGTCGCCGAGGGCCGCGCCCGTTCCCCGGTCGGCCAGTTGCTCGCATCCGGTGAGCGCCGCCGGGCTGGAAACGGCGGTTTGCGGCAGCTGCGTCGGGCCGCTGTCCTTCTCCTCGAAGACGGAGGACAGCTTCCAGCCCTTGGGCAGGGTGTGGTTGGTCGGCAGATAGGTCTTCAGGACCGACCCCGGCACGACGTTCGGGTCCACGGTCGGCGTCACAGGGGCAGCGGGGGTCACCGGCGTCACCGGCGACGGGCTGTCGGCGGCGGAACTGGCCGCTGCTTCCGCCGTCCTCCCGGCAGTCGGCTGCTCTGCCGACTGCGAACTGCAACCCGCGCAGATGACGGCCGCACACACGGCCCCGGCAACCGTGGAGAATCGGAATGTACTCATCGACACCTCGCCTTCCTGCTCTGCATGACAGCACACCAGGCTGACATGCCCACCACCCCTCACCGCATGCGGGTCCGCTCCTGACGCTTCGCAGACCGGCCGCGCGCCGGGCCGCCCGCCCCGTCCCAAGAGAAGCGGAACGTCCCCGCGTGCGCGGGGAGCAGGCCGCCCACTCGCGGTCCAGGCGCCGGCGGTGAGGACCATCCCCGCCTGCGCGGGGAGCAGAGTAACTGACCTGCACGTTTAGGCGGCGCGGTAGCCGATTTTACTTACTTTCTCGGATCGCGACATTGAGGACGAAACACTCCTTCTGACACTTGCACGGTCACACCGGCAGCCTACGCAATCCCTTGCCGTAGGGAAGCCCGCGTACAGCTGGAACCACGCCCGACAGCCGCCAAACAGCGCACCGAACGCCTACGGACATGGGGGCTGTCAGAAGGTACGCGGCCCCGAAGGCAGAGTCCGCCCCGAACAGTCACCGGCCCCGGCCGCCCGCCGTTCACGGCTGCTTCGTGTCATCGCCGTCCCTGTGGTCCGTGTCCTCGTACTTCCGCCGCTCGGCCTCCACGTCCCGTTCGTACAGCACGTCCCTGAGCGGGTCCGTCACGTCCCAGGAATGCGGAGTGGAATGCCTGTCGAAGAGTCGGCACGTACGCACCGCACCCGCCGGAATCCTGCGCATGACGGCGGGACACCGGGGCAGCCTGGCGAAACGGTATATCCGATGCGCCCCAACACCGGCCCAGAACAACCACAGGTCACGCGCAGCCGGCGGCTGCGCGCACCAGATCAGCACGGCATGCTCGACCCGCTCGTCGTGTTCCCCGAGTTCGCACAGGACGTACTCGTCCAGACACGCCTCGGACAGGTCATCGGGGCCACCGCGCATGGTCAGCAGCAAGGACGCGGCATCCGCCTCGGGAATGCCCGTCAGGGCAGTGCACTGCAGCACTTCAAATCTCATTCCTGGTCGTAGGACAACGCAGAACCCCGCCCGTGCGCCACGGGACAGCCACACGGACGGGGCTCCGCCCTTCCTCGCCCGCTCGCCCGGCGACGCATGGCCGGGCGAGCGGACGAGGCCTATCGGTCGCCGGAACACGCGCGCGCCACATCCCCCCAGGGAGAGGTGGACGACGCCGTCGGGCGCGATGCGGACCCGCGCACCGAGCAAGGGCAACGCGCCATCGGTGCGGGGTTCAGGGCGCGCCTATGCGCCGATCGGGGCGTCCGGGGTTCGCATGAACTCCGTTACGGGCAGCGGGCGGGCGGTGAGTCCGTACCAGCCCACCTCGTCCCGGGTGATGAACTCA